>JAFIER010000082.1 GCA_020832465.1 Bernardetiaceae bacterium | reverse complement strand
ATTTTTAGCTTGTCTTTGTTTTCTACATTTATTAAAGTTCCTGTAAAACCAATAAAATGCCCTGCCATGATTTCAACCTCTTCGCCTACTTCAAAAGAAGTATTCGAAATTTCAACATCCCCCTCAAAGCTACAAAGTCTTCTAATTCGTTCTATTTCTTGCTCTTTAAGTACGGCTATTTTGCCACCAATACTCAAATACTTCCAAATACCAGCTGCATCAAATACCTTGTTTCGATGCTTTTCTTCTATTCTAACAAAAATATAGGAGTTGAAAAGAGGAACATATACCCACTTTTTTCTGTCGTGCCATTGCCGCAATTGTCGTTGCAAAGGCACTAAGTGTTCAATTCCAATTTCTGTTAGTCGCTTACCAACTTTTTTCTCCGATTTGGGTTTGGTAATAATTACAAGCCATTTTTTATTTTTAGTGGTCATCAACTTCTATTTTTGTATTTTTCCAAATTTGCCGCCAGTTTCTATTTGAAAACTGCTAATATCGCAAAAAATACAAACCTTTCCCAAAAATTCCAAATAAAATTTGAGTTTTTTCTTGTTTTTTTTCTTGTTGGTATTTTAGCAAAGCGAGACCAAATAAAGGGTAGGCGTTTGTAATACATTGATGCTTTATTGGGCGGTGCTAAAATTTGGGAAGTGTTGTAAAGGAGGCGGTCATTTATCGGGAATTTTACGCTTTTGCTTTTGGGCAAATTTCTCTATTTCAGTAATCTCATTTTGATAGTAAGTAGTTGTCCGTAAGCAGTTGTATGTCCAAAAAGCATTTTTTTCTTTTGGGAATTTAAAGTTACTGTTTATATGTCGGAAGTAAGTTTCGTTTTCTCCATAGATAATATACTTTTTGCCGATTTGAAACCTTACTCCACAATCTCCACCACCGATTCCCGTGTATACTTTCAAGGTGTCGGTCGTGATTTTACCTTTGTAAATCTCTTGAACCAAAAAATCATAACGAGCAATAGTCATATTACGCATTAGCGACTTTCTCATTGTTGTGTCATGAGGAAATATTTTACATATTGTCGAGTCGTTCAAGGTAATAAATTGTTTATTTAAAACTATTCCAACAACAATAGCGTCTGCGTGTTTTACTTCTTCTTCCGTAGTCCGTTGCTCAGGACAAGAGCAGGCAAAAAGTGCTTCTGAAGTACTTATAAAAAGGAAAAGAGTCAATATGATTATGGTGGTTTTCATTGTATTAGGCAAAATGAAAAAATATTTGTGCAGGGGGGGGGTAATAGTACTACCGTTTCCACACGCACAAAGTTTATAGAAAAGACAAAAGGCTGAATTTAGCATATTAGTTTGCCTTTTCGCAAATATAATGTTGTGTGTGGTTTTTATTGGTCTTGCTCCCCCGTTACTTCAGTATCTTTATCACCTTCAATTATATCATCATTATCCTTCAACACAATGTCGTCAATATCCTTCACAGATATTTTAGCGTCTTCTAATGCATCGTAAATTTTTTGATAGTGTGATAAGGTGAACAAAAATTTAAACATACGCTCTGTTGTTTTTTCTTCATTATCGGCTACTTCAATCTGTTTTTCAACAAATTGGTTTATAAACTTAAATGTTTTAAGGATGACTTCTTTTTCACCTTTTTCATAAATGTCAATAATTTGCTTATTGACATTTATTTCTTTCCCACTATCTTTACTTTTACTGTATGTTACTTTTTTTGCAGTTATATACTTAGTAAAAGCAATTTTGAACAAGGCTAATAAGTGATACAAATTGGTCTTAAAAGTGTCCTCATAAGAAAAAGGTGTGTGGCCATCAATAGTGTCAAATATATAAAAAGCACAAAGCATATCCTCAAAAGAGGTATTGCTATTAAATATTTTTTCGTAAAGCCCATCTTTGTGGTCTTTATGCGATATAAAGTTTAGGTCTTTGTGCGTTTTAAGCCGTTGCGTATGATTTTTAAGTACACTAACAGGATCTTGTAAATGATAGGCTAAGTATACATTTGCAAATACAAAATTAGGCACTTCCTTAATACCCTTCGGGGTTTCTCTAAATTCATCTCGTCTTTTTTCGTACCAAATATTTGTTTGGTACGAAGCACTTTGTAAGGCTACCTGAATTTCATCATTGGCGTAAAAATCTCTATCTTGTACAGGGTTTTGAGAGTTGGTATAACGTGTTACATTTAGGTCAAAGTTTTTTCCACCTGATTTTAGCAAACGCAAAGTAACTAAGGCTTCACTATCCATTTTTAATCTTTGTGTAGGTGAAGCACTTTCATAAGCACGATAAATTGCATAAACTGTTTGCGCACCGTTGATGATTTGTAAACCTGTAACAGTGATTTTCTCGGCTTTTTTACCAATTTCAGGAAGTAGGTAAGTAATTGCGGTTATACCATTGTTGTAATACCAAAATAGATTGGATTCTTCAATGGCTGTTTTTTCTATTTCCTGATTAAATTGAGATTGCAATAGCGGATTGCGAACATTTTTAAAAAAAAGCGAAAAATTATACGTTTTGAAAAGTTCCCAAATTGCTTTTGGACGAATCAAAAACATATATGCCTCGTAAGGTTTTTCAATTTTAACACTTCCACCTTTTTGCACAATTTCAATGTTAATAGGACTTTCTTCGGGGTTTTGATAGGTTTCAAGAGGATTAATAGGGTCTATTTTTTTATACTTCCTATCAATATAATCAACTCTAATTCTGTTAATATCAATTACCTCAAATTTAGTCTTGACATCATTATTTCTAAATGCCTCAATATTTTCATCAGCACTACCTTTGTATTGAGAAAGTGAAAGAAAAATAAATTTTACCTCACCATTTGCTTTTAAGTGCAAATCAAGTTCTTCCAATTTGAATTTTAGTTTCTCATTTACACCTTTCTTTTCGCCACGTAAAATGGTTTCAAAATCATTGAGTGCTTTTAAAATCTCATCTTTGTTAGTTTCTTTTTCAGAGTTATCTGCGTTGTTCCACTTTGATTGAACAATATAAAAAACCTTATTTCCTTGATTATCAAGGCTATCAAATACAATGTCACAAGAGCTGTCATTGTCTCCGTCTGTGATAAAGTTAGAATAATTAGATATTCTGCCATAAAAATCAAGAAACCAAATCAAAAGTGCATAAGACTTTTGATTGTTAATAGCACTTTTATGCTTTTTGATGAGTTTATCATCTTTGTATTTTATGATAAGTGCGTCAAGTTCTGCGTCTATGATGCTATAAAAGTCTTTTGTAAGCATTTTGTTGTTTTTTATGTTTAACACTTTTGTTCTCAAAATCACGGCCAAGCCGATGTTGTGGGCTGTCATTTTTTTCGTGTTCCAAAGTATGCCGAAAAGTTGAGTTGCAAAGTCGAATTCGTGTCCAAAAGTTTGCCGAGAAGTCGATTTGCAGAGTCAAATTCGTGTCCAAAAGTTCTCAGAAACATACGACCGTTTTTACGATAGCCCACAACATATAGCTACACGCCCTTCAGTTCGCATTTTTCAAAATTCAAAAAACTATTTAAAGGGCATACCTAAAGTTTCCAAACAGGCACTATCGCACCACCCACGCCCCAAACATACAAATCTTTTTCAAAAATTCCAAATAAAATAGCATTTTTTTCTTGTTGGTATTTTAGCAAAGCGAGACTAAATAAAGGGGAGGCGTTTGCAATACATTGATGCTTTATTGGGCGGTGCATTCTTATTCTTTCGGTGCGTAGTTGTCCCAATATTCTCTTGGTGTCAAAATTTTTGTGTACTCAAATTCTGTTATCGTAAAGTCAAGCGTATTACCTGTCGTCAAGTAGTCTGCTGAACTCACTGCTGCCAGTTCCAAGAATTTATTGTCACTTGTGTCGGTTAAAATATCTATTTTTCTGTCTGTTCGGTAAAAAGTTGATATTTCACGTAGTTTGCTCAAAACTACTTCCGCTTTCGCCTTGAAGTTTGCGAACTTTGTAAATTTATCTCGGTTCAACACTTCAACGTACTCGGCAAATACTCCTTCGGAAAGACAAGTTTTTACCTTTTCCGTTAACACCAATTCGTATAAAATCTTAGTCGGAATGGAACTTGAAATGAGTGCTGAAACAATGACATTTGTATCAAGAATGAGTTTTTGCATCTCTTACGGCTTTTATTTCAGCATTTATTTCCTCCATCGTCATTTTTGAAAGTCCAACTTTTTCGGCTATTTCGGTACATTCTAAAAGTGCTTTTCGGGCATATTCTCGGCTTATCATCTCTACCAAATCGGTAAATTTCATTTCACTACTTCCTAAGTTGTATCTTTGGAAGTCTGTTTCGCTTATCTTTATTTGAATTGTTCGCATATCCTTGTTTTTTTGAGTTTTCAGTTCTTACAATATCTGACAGTATGTACTTATACGCCCTTCAGTTCGCATATTTCAAAGTGCAAAAAGCTATTTAAAGGGCATACCTAAAGTTTCCAAACAGGCACTATCGCACCACCCACGCCCCAAACATACAAACCTTACCCCAAACTTCCAAATAAAATTTGATTTTTTTTTGGTTGGTATTTTAGCAAAGCGAGACCAAATAAAGGGTAGGCGTTTGTAATACATTGATGCTTTATTGGGCGGTGCTAAAATTAGGAAACATTTTAAATATTGTCGAGTCTTTAAAGGTAATAAATTGTTTATTTAAAACTATTCCAACAACAATAGCGGCTGCGTGTTTTACTTCTTCTTCCATAGTCCGCGTTGCTCAGGACAAGAACAGGCAAAAAGTGCTTCTGAAGTACTTCTAAAAAGGAAAAGAGTCAGTATGATTATGGTGGTTTTTAATGGTGTTAGGTAAAATGGTTTAGTATATGCGCTGTGTGCCTGTGTTGCCTACCGTTTTTTTGCCCTTCGATTATTACATCAATTCTTCAAATACCAATTCGCCATTTTTGTACTCAAAAGTAGCTATATTTTTGTTAGTGCCTTTACCTGCCACTAAGCAATTGAAAATTCTACCTTCGCCATTTTCTGGCATTATTGTAACGGTAAAAGGAACTTCATTTCTTTCTCTAACCGCATATAAGTTTACATATATTTTATGTAAACCTATTGGCATTCTATCAAAGTTGATATTTTCTTGTGGATTGCTTACTATATCACCACCTGCATTTTTATCAACATCTAATTGCCCGATAATGCCTCGATTTTCAACTATTTTGTTATTGTACGCAATTTCTCCATTTGGTGTGATGATATGTAAATCTAAATCATCAGTTGTATTCCAAGCAAGATTAATTCGCAATTTTCCACTTTGCCCTT
>JAFIER010000116.1 GCA_020832465.1 Bernardetiaceae bacterium | reverse complement strand
TTGGAAGGGTGTACGTCAAGTTGGTAAATCCACTTAGGTAGTTTCAGCCTTTACAGTTTTTAAAGCTGTAGCCCGAAGCTCCATCTTCGGAAGTGGCTTATAACGAAGCTGGAGCTTCGTACTACAGGCAGTAAAGATATTAGATGTCAAATTTTTAGAAATAACATGTCTGACAGAAATGTTATTTCGGTGCTAATTTAGCAAAGTTGTCGTACCCCTACTTACGTAAAAATTACACAATTTTTTGTACCTTTGCATAGGTTAAGTTTTGTGGCTATGCTTAAATACGATAAATTTTAATTTTGACTGCACACAGAACGACCTCATTTTGAAATCCAATTAACCAAAACTAATTCACACATGACACAAAATAATGGACTCTCTTTGTGGGCAATCTTATTGCTAATTTTGCCTTTTACAGCCTGTCAAGATTCAAAGCCGTCAGAGCGCACCGAAACTAATGATGCTGAAAAAACAACAACACACGTAGCTATTGATTTAGCTAACTTCGATACAACCATTTCTCCACGCGATGATTTCTATCATTATGTCAATGGAAACTGGCTTCGAAATAATCCTATACCTGCTTCCGAAAGTCGTTGGTCGAGCTTCAACGAACTTACTGAGCGCAATCGTGAGATTCTCAAGAAAGTAATTAACGAAGCCATCGAAAAAGATGCAGAAAAAGGTACGCCCTCTCAATTAGTTGCTGATTTTTATCAAAGTGGTATGAACCTCGAAGCCATCGAGGCAGCAGGTGCTTCGCCCATTATGCCGAGCTTAGAGGCAATTCAGAATACCGAGCGTATGGCTGATTTTCTCGAGCTTAATGCCAAGCAACGTGCCGAAGGCATTAGCACTATATTTTCAATGTACGTGAGCACTGATGCAAAAGAAAGTGATAAAATGGCATTGTATATTAGACAAGGAGGGCTCGGTTTGCCCACACGTGCTTATTACTTAGAAGAGCAATTTGCAGACAAAAAAGAAGCCTATCAAAAACATATCAAACGCATGCTGGAGCTTGTCCAAATCGAGGAAGCAGCTACCAAAGCCGAGCGCATTGTAGCCCTCGAGACCCAGCTTGCCAAAAACTCACGCACACCCATCGAGCTGCGCGATACAGAACGCAATTACAATAAAAAAAGTGTAGAAGAGACAGCCGCGCTCGCTCCTTTTTTAGATTTGAAAGCCTATTTAGCGCATTCATCAGCTACGGCTGCTGAATATATCATTGTAGGGCAGCCCGAGTTTTTAGAGGGTTTGCAAAAAATGCAAAAAGATTTTCCCCTTGAGGATTGGAAAGCCTATCAAATGTGGCACGTAATACGCGCTGCATCGCCATACCTTGCATCAGATTTTGATGAAGCCCATTTTGACTTTTTTGAACGCACTTTGAGCGGAAAATCCGAACAAAAAGAACGCTGGAAGCGTGTACAAGAAATCGTTGATAGTTCAATTGGCGATGCACTGGGGCAACTCTACGTAGCAGAGGCATTTAGCCCTACTGCCAAAGCACGTGCCGAAGAAATGATTGAAAATATCAGAGAAGCATTTGCAGACCATATCAAAGCACTCACTTGGATGGGAGACGAAACCAAAGCCAAAGCCCTCGAAAAACTTGCAGGCATTACCTACAAAATCGGATACCCAGAAGAGTGGAAATCTTACGAAGGCGTAGATATACTGCCTGATAACTACTGGAATAATATTCAACAAGCACGAAAGCACCGATTTAATGAAAATATAAGCAAAATCGGAAAAGATGTAAACCCCAAAGAGTGGTTTATGACCCCCTCTACCGTCAATGCTTATTACAATCCTACAAGTAATGAAATTGTATTCCCCGCTGGAATTTTACAACCCCCCTTCTTCCACGAAGATGCTGACGATGCTGTAAATTATGGCGGTATAGGTGCTGTTATAGGACACGAAATCTCACACGGATTTGATGACCAAGGTAGCAACTTCGACTTACACGGAAATATCAATAACTGGTGGACAGAAGAAGATAAAGCCCGTTTTAAGAAACTCTCAGAAGCTCTCGTTGCACAATTTGACGGATATACCGTCCTTGATGGCGTTCCTGTAAAGGGGCAGCTCACCTTAGGTGAAAATATCGCCGACTTAGGTGGCGTTGCCGTAGCTTATGACGCATTGCAAAAAGCCTTTGAGAAAAAAGGAATAGATGGAAGCACCGAAAAAATTGACGGACTTACTCTAAATCAACGATTTTTTGTGAGCTGGGCACAAGGATGGCGTGCCAATTACACCGATGAGGAACTGCGCAAGCGCATCGAAACAGACCCTCACTCTCCGACTATTTTCAGAGTTATCGGTCCGCTATCCAACTTAGAAGCCTTCCATAACGCCTTTGGGGTCAAAGAAGGTGATGCTATGCATAACCCAACACCCGTAGTGATTTGGTAATATTGCATAGCACCACTTTATAGAAATAACTACAATAGGCTACATTTTCCATAGCTTGGGGTTGGCAAACCCCAAGCTATGGAAAAATGAGCTTAGACATAAAAATTTTCAATTTGCGCCAGCCACAAGTGAAAGTATATGCTACAAGAAGAGACCTGCACCATCAACATTCTTTATATCTAAATACCATTTTTAGCTTTGAAATCCATCGCTTCAAGATTTGAAAGACGTGGTATTTCGAGCTTTCTATTCACTTACCTATTTTATTTTTTATGTGGATTATAGAAGCAATTTCAAACTACGTTGTAGCTAATAAATTAGAAACTTTTGCAGCAGCTACGGGCTTAGTTTGTGTATGGCTCAATACAAGAGCTAATGCTTGGGGTTGGTTTTTTGGTATTTTGAGTGTAACTCCTTATATTTATGTATTTTATGAAAGCGGTTTTTATGGTGAAATGCTATTGCATGGGCTTTATTTGATACTCAATATTTTTGGTTGGTATAATTGGCTGCGTGGCGGTCGGGCAGGCACTGAGCTACCCATAAGTAGGATTCCGTATAAAGAGTTGAGCGTTGTTTTGAGTATTGCGGCTTTGGGCACTGTAGTAAGTGCTTATATTTTTTCTCAATACGAAGATGCTTCTTTTCCTTATCTCGATGGTTTTGCTATGTCTTTTAGTTTGGCGGGGCAGTGGATGCTTATGCGCAAGCAAATTGAGAATTGGATTATTTGGATTGTTGTAGATGTGCTTTATGTATTTATGTTTTTTCAAAAAGGATTATACGTTACCTGTGGACTTTATGTCATATTTTTAGCTTTGTGTATCAAGGGTTTATACGAATGGAATAAAAGCATGCAAGTTGTTAAAAAAGATAGGCACTAATTTTAATTAGTTTGTAGCAGGGGAACAGGTATTGGCACTGTTTTCGATGTTTGACTGATTAAAAATCCTATTCCTAAGCCTAACTAAGTCCTTTCATGAAACATAATATACTTTTGTTTTACCTCTTTTTTGCGTCTCTCTTTTTTCTTAGTTCCGCCTCACCCCAGATAGCATTACAAAGCGAGGAGCAGCTTACGGCTAATATACAAACTGCCCTACAAAGCGGCTCTTCTAAGGAGTTGATAAAATACTTGAGCAATCCTGTGGAGTTAAATTTTGGCAAGCAAAAAGCGAGTTATAGCCGTGCTCAAGCGGAGTTTGTACTCAAAGATTTTTTTACTAAAAACCCTCCTAATAGTTTTTCCTATATCTATAAAGGTGGCTCACGCGATGGTTTGCGTTATGTTATTGGAAAATACATGTACGCAGGTGGTTCTTATCGGGTGTATATTTTGATAAAAGACTCGAGTGGCAAGCACTACGTCGATACACTCAATTTTAGCAAAGAGTAACAAAAAGTAATTAATTACTATCTGCCTTTTAACTGCTCATTTTTTCGATAACGAACTCTCTGTCTAAGTCTTTGACTTGCCCCTCTTCGCAATAAAGTACACGTGCTGGTTGTTTTTTGAGAAAACTATGATTGTGTGTAGCCATCAAAACTGCAGTGCCTTCTTGATTGATGCGCGTAAAAAGAGCTAAAATTTCATCGGCTACACTGGGGTCTAAATTGCCTGTAGGCTCATCAGCAAAAATAACTTTGGGTTCGTTTAGTAGGGCGCGTGCTATGGCAATGCGCTGCTGCTCGCCTCCAGAGAGTTGTAGTGGGTAGCGATAAAGGCTGTGCTCTAAGCCTACTAAGGAAAGTCGGTTATAAATTCTTTTTTGTATTTCGATGATATCTGTCCAGCCCGTAGCACGCATCACAAAAGCGAGATTTTCGTAGATATTGCGGTCTGAAAAAAGTTGAAAATCTTGGAAAATAATACCCAATTGGCGACGCAGCAAATGTAAATCCGTAGGTTTGATATTTTTTAAATCTACGCCAGCGACTTCTATATCGCCCTGTTCAAAAGGCAAATCAGCGTAAAGTGTGCGCAAAATAGAAGATTTGCCACTTCCCGTTTTTCCGATAAGATATACAAATTCTTGCGCACCGACTTGAAAATTCACATCGTTTAAAATGGTGTGATTTTTATGCTTGAGCGTCAGATTTTTTACTTTAACAACAGGATTTTCCATATTAAGTGCATATCATGCCATTTGATTATTAAACTTATTCTTTTGCTTGCTTACTGCACAACTTTGAATGCCTCGTCATCTTCTTGTGTATTTTCTTCCTCTTTTTCATTTTTGGGTTTTTCGTAGTAAGGTGTAGGGCATATATAAGGTTTCAAAATTTTGACGGGTGGCTGTGGCAGTGGCGATTTTTTGATACTTGTAATTTCTTCATCTTGATACAAGCGTTCGAGAAAACGTCCGAAAAGAGGCATAGCGGTTTTTGAGCCCTCGCCCTCTTTTCCTGAGCGAAAATTAACAACCCTATCTCTTGCACCTACCCAAACTCCAGTTACAAGGTCGTTCGTTAATCCGAAATACCAGCCATCGGCGTGGCGTGAGGAGGTGCCTGTTTTGCCTGCAATTTGATTATTATCACCAAAGATGCGATAGCTATAAAGACCGCGCGAAGTGCCGTGAGGCTCTTCGATACCGCCACGCAACATATAGAGCATAAGCCAAGCAGATTCGGGCTTAATTACGCGCTTGCGCTGGGGCTGAATGTGTGCAATCACTCTGCCATACTTATCTGCGATATGCGATACAAGTTGCGGTTCGGTATGTACACCTTGATTCATAAAAACGGCATAAGCACCGACCATTTCGTGCAAATTTACATCATTTGCGCCCAATCCTATGGAAGGCACGACGGCAAGAGGGCTTTTGATACCCATACGCTGGGCATAATCTGCTACGCTCTGCCAGCCTACTTTTTCAGTGAGCTGTGCCGCGACGGTATTGAGCGAACGTCCTATGGCGTGCCGCAGTGTAATATCTCTATCAAGGTATATCCAATCCGCATTACGCGGTGTCCAAATCTTATTTTTACCTTTTTCTTCGTACCTGATTTGCGTAAATCCATCTCTAAAACGGTCGCAAGGCGAGTAGTCAAAGGAGTCAATGGCTGCCGTATATATAAAAGGTTTGAAAGTGGAGCCAGGCTGTCTTCGTGCTTGCTTTACGTGGTCGTATTGAAAATAGCGATAATCTGCTCCCCCTACCCATGCTTTAATATGCCCCGTGTAAGGGTCTATGGAAATCATGCCTGCATGCAGCAGGTGTTTGTAATAGCGCAGCGAATCCATAGTACTCAAAACGGTATCCCTATCTCCATTCCAAGAAAATACGGTCATTTTTTTGGGTTTATTGAGCAAAATGCGCATTGAATCAGGGCTATAATTTTGTTTTAAATAGGCGTAGTATTCTGTTTCTTTGATGGCATCTTCTAAAAAATTAGGAATTTCTTGATATTTGTTGTTGTACCAAGGGTTTTGCCCTCTCCAGTGTGCAAAAAATATTTTTTGAAGCTGTGCCATTTTTTCTTGTACTGCTTTTTCGGCATGGGCTTGTATGCGCGAGTCGAGTGTGGTATAAATGCGTAAACCATCGGCGTGCAAATCATATCCATTTTCTTGACACCACTGTTGCATAAAAGCATTGAGCTCTTGCCTATAATAACTGCCTACGCCATCTTCGGGCTTATAGTCGTAAAGTTTGAGCGTGAGTGGAAGTTGCTTTAAGCTATCGTAAGTATCGGAGTGGAGGAGTCCGTATTTTTTCATTTGTGCCATTACGACATTGCGTCTTGCCCTGGATTTATCGGGGTTTAGAATGGGGCTATACGTGCTAGAGGCTTTGAGCAAGCCAATGAGCACGGCGGCTTGTTCGGTAGTAAGATGCTCGGGGCTTACCGAAAAAAACGACTGGGCAGCGGCCTTAATACCAAAAGCATTTCGCCCAAAATCTACGGTATTGAGGTACATAGTCAGAATTTCGTGCTTTGTAAAGGTTCGTTCGAGCCTTACGGCAGTAATCCATTCTTTGATTTTGATAACAAGCGTGCTCACAACTGGTAGGTTATTGAGTTTGCCTAAGGTTTCTTTTTCTCTTGTTTTGAAAAGGTTTTTGGCAAGCTGCTGTGAAATTGTACTCCCCCCCCTTCGGCTACCTTTCAAATTATACCAAAGCACCCCGAGTAGGGCTTTGCCATCTATCCCTGTATGCTTAAAAAAACGCACATCTTCGGTAGCAATAAGTGCTTTTATGACTTCTGGTGCTATTTTTTGATAAGCAGTAGGAATGCGATTTTCACGGTAATAGCGTCCGATAGGCACACTATCCGCTGTAAAAATAAGACTAGGCTCTGGGATTTTAGGATTTTCAAGGCTATAAAGCGAGGGCAACTCGCCAAAGAGGTTAAAGTAGTTTTGTTCGATAGCCTTTACAAAAAAAAGTGTGCTCATTATCGCAAATGCAAAACCTATCCATAGCCATATTGCTATTTTTAAATAGCTGTAAGGCTTTGAAAATAAATTTTTTATTTTGTTTTTGATATAATGCAGTTGCGCTTTCAAAATATTTTACAAGTTCAGTAAAGGATTCTAATTTCTAATTAAATTTGTACGTGTGTGTCAGGTTTGATAATCATTATTTTTTGAGCTATACCGTAGGGTGTTGGTTCGTAGTAGTAACGGAGAGCAGTTGTGCCTGCGCATCGCGTGCTTTCAACTTATGATTTTTGTTGAAGTTTTTTGGCTATCATGCGTTGGCGAATGGTATCTACTTCACCGCTCGGCACGGCTTTCATAAGTGCTTTGGTGTAGTCCTCTTTTGGCTTGTCATAAATATCTTCGCATAGCCCCTCTTCTATGATTTTGCCTTGATACATAACGAGTACTCTATCGGCAATAAATCTAATAACAGCGAGGTCGTGTGATATAAAAATATAAGTCAAGTTATAGCGTGTTTTTAAGTCGTTGAGCAGATTGAGCACTTGTGCTTGCACTGATACATCTAAGGCAGAGACGGATTCATCACAAATCACAAACTTAGGCTTTAGTGCAAGTGTGCGTGCAATGCAAATACGTTGCCGCTGCCCCCCAGAGAACTCATGCGGATAGCGATAAAAATGAGCACCGCTCATATTTACGGTTTCGAGTAGCTCTACGGCATGCTGCTTGCGTGCTTGCTCACTTTCATAAAGTTCATGAATACGCATGGGTTCCATAATGGCTTCTCCAATTGTTTTGCGTGGGTTGAGCGAGCTGTGCGGGTCTTGAAAAATAATTTGCATATCCCTACGCATCAAGCGCAACTGCTTGGGGTTCATAGCCATAATGTCTTTGCCTTCGAAAATTACTTCCCCACTTTGTGGTTCTATAAGTCTTAGAATACTACGTCCAAGCGTTGTTTTTCCACAACCTGATTCGCCTACAAGCCCGAGAATTTCGCCTGGATATACATTAAAACTCACGTCATCTACGGCTTTGACGAAGGTTTGTGTGCGGTCAAAAAAACTTTTTCGTTCTTTGTAATGTGTTTTTAGATTGCGAATCTCGAGGAGTGGTTTTTGAGCAAAGAGTTTGCTGTGATGCGCTCTAAGTTCGGTATCGCTTTGGTAGTTGAGCATGATAGCCTGCCCTACGGATTTAAATCGGGCTTGACCACCCTGCTTAATTTTACCATCTGTACTGCTCGATTGTATAAAATCGTCAATAACTGGCAGTACTTTGAGTTTGACATTAAGACGGGGGCGGCAGGCAAGCAAACCTTTAGTATAAGCAGCCTGAGGCATAGAAAAAATGGAAGCGGTAGTGCCTTCCTCTTCTACCTCTCCTTTGCGCATCACGATTACTTTATCAGCAATCTCGGCAACTACGCCTAAATCGTGCGTTATAAAAATAATGGCAGTATCTTCGACATCACGCAACTCTCTAAAAATATCAAGTACGGTCGCTTGCACAGTAACATCAAGTGCAGTAGTTGGCTCATCAGCTATAATAAGCGAGGGCTTACAAGCAATCGCTACGGCAATCATAACGCGTTGCTGCTGCCCGCCCGAGAGTTGGTGTGGATACGATTTGAATATTTGCTTCGGACGCGGTAGGCGCACTTTATCAAAAAGGGCTAATGCTTCTTTGTTGGCCTGCTTACGAGATACTTTTTTGTGGCGCAAAATAACCTCTGTTACTTGGTCTCCACAAGTATAAACAGGATTGAGCGATGCCATAGGGTCTTGAAATATAATGGCAATTTCGTTGCCTCTATATTGATTCATCTCCGATTCGCTGAGAGAAAGTAAATCTATAAGACCTGATTTTTGAGAATCAAAAAAAGCCTTGCCACTTACTTTACAGCTTGAGGATTGAATAAGGCGTAAGAGTGCAAGCACAGATATGGTCTTGCCAGAGCCAGACTCACCTACTACTCCAATAGTCTCGCCGCGTCGTATCTTAAAATTTAAATTATTCAGTGCTGTATTAGATTCATCTTCAGTATGAAATGTTATACTCAGATTGTTCACCTCTAAAAGCACTTTGTTTGCCTCAGCCAATGCCATGTAATCTCTTTGTAATAATGTTAAACCTTAGGAATCTGAAAAATAGCTATCGCATTTATTTCGGATTTAAGATAAACTACGAACCCAAAAATACAAAAATATTTTTATAAAAATGAGTTATGCCGTAGATAATCTATAAATAAGTTTTAAAACAAAGATTTAGACAAAAAATTAGGCACAAGCGATAAGGTTTTTCCATACTACTGGACATTCTCCATATAGCACTAACATTTCTTTGAGAAATGTTAGTGCTAAGCTCATTTTCCCATAGGGAAACGTACAGTAGTATGATGTTTTTCAAAGAAATATTATCGCTTATGCCCAATCAAAACGGGGTACGACGACTTCGCTCAAGTAGCTCCGAAATAACATTTTTGTCAGACATGTTAGTTCTGAAACTATCTAAGTCAATTTACCAATTTGACGTACATCTGAAGCTGGAGCTTTGGGCTACAGTTTTTTTGAGAAACGTTATTTCTAAACCTAAACCTGCGTAAAAGATGAATTACAGCCTATCATCATAGTAGATCTTACTCTTTTTCTTTTTGCAATTTTTCGATTTCTTTGAGCACAGCTTCTGCTTCTGCGGTTTTCATATCTGATGCTTTACGGTCTGTTTTTGAGAGTTTGAATGCCTCTTCGCTGAGTTTGCGGTATTGCTCTTGCAATTTTTCGATAGGAGACTTTTTCTTAAAAAAATTAAACATAGTTGTAATGCGTTTTGATTGTATCAATATAAATAAATTTTGTATGCTTGCACTACTCATACATAGCACTTCTCAAAGAAATGTTATGTATAAGCCCGTTCGTTTATGGAGTAACGTATAGCATTATGACATGAGAATAACTTTTGTAAACCCTGCTTGTTTGATAAATCTTAGTTTTGATGCGTAATTTTTTATTAGATTTGCGACATACATACAAATTCTGATTCTGACGCAGTGATGCTACGGGTGCATTGCATATTTACTTGGAAGCATAATCTTATTTGCTAAGGCTCATACCCCTGCCGTGTTTGCTCTCCGCACCAAACATCAGGCAAGTAGTTTTGACATGCACCTGATATTGAATTTTTTCAAATGTTCTACTAGGTAGGGTATGGTATCATGTCCTTTTTTAGTAGTGCAATAATTACCTGCTTTATAACTCAAAACTTTATATATAATGTTCAAACTACTCTACAAATTTACACTATGCCTACTCGGGGCTGCCGTACTGATGCTTTTATTGCCTAAGGATTTGCAAGCCCAAGAACCTTGGACTTTACAGGCTTGTATAGATTATGCAAAAGACAATAATTTGCAACTTCAACAAGATGCTTTAGATATTGAAAATAATGCTATCAATCTCAATCAAGCACGTATGGATAGATTGCCTAACCTCAATGCCTCGGCATCGCATAGCTATAACTTCGGACGCTCTATTGACCCCTTTACCAACCAGTTTGCTACTGATGCTATTCAAAGTAATTTCTTTGCTGTTACTTCTGGCGTTACGCTTTTTAATGGTTTTAGGTTGAAAAATGTGATTAGACAAAGCGAAATCAATATGGAAGCTAGCCGCTATGGGCTCGAGACTTCCAAAAATAATGTGATGCTCAATACAGTAGGTGCATATTTAGATATTATCCTCAATCGTGAAATTTTAGAAAATACACGACGGCAGGTTACTGCTACGGAAGAGCAGCTATTGCGCACACGCAAACTTGTAGAGGCTGGTGCAGTCCCCCGTACGAATCTTTATGATTTGGAAGCTCAAAAAGCCAGTGATGAGTTGCAAGCTACTAATGCTGAAAATAGCCTTAGACTTGCTTATTTGCGTATGAAGCAACTATTAACCATTCCAGATAGCGAGCCTTTTGAAATTGCTATACCTAATATGCCCGATCCCGAGTCTATGATTATGCCTTCGAATCCTGATGTTGTATATCAAGAAGCACTCAATAGGCAACCAGAAGTAAAACAAGCCGAGCTTAACCGAGAGAGTGCAAAAAAAGGTATTGAGATTGCACAAAGTGGACTTTACCCACGCATTACCTTAGATGGCAACATGAATACAAACTACTCAAGTAGGCAAAGAACGATTCCCAATACAGATGCAGAGCCTAATATTGTAACAGATACAGTAGGTTTTGTTGCGCCAGCGGCGAGTATTCCAGGCGATCCTATGCGATTTGTAGTTATTCCACGTGCTGTTTTTCCAATGGAAGATTTTACATTTTTCAGACAGCTTGAGGAAAGTTTTAGGCAAAATATAGGTGTTTCTATGCAAATTCCGATATTTAACCGCAAGCAAGTGCGCAACGATGTGCAAAGAGCCAAAATACAGTCTCGCCGCAGTGAAATAGCTCTCGAGCTGACCAAACAGCAGATTCAACAAACCATTGAGCAAGCCTATCTCGATGCGCGTAATGCACAAATTGCTTTTCGTTCTAATGGGCAACGTGTGCGTGCACTTCAAGAATCCTTGCGCGCTGCCGAAGTACGCCTCGCCGCAGGTGCTGGAAATATTACAGATTATAATATTGCAAAAACTACACTTAGCCAAGCCGAAGCCGACCTTTTACGTGCTAAATACGACTTTATTTTTAAAGTCAAAATTTTAGATTTCTATCAAGGCAAGCAAATTGTTTTTTAGATAGTTTGGGTGAAGGAAAGAAAGCGCAGTAAAAAAACGATTATGAGCAAACAAAAGGTATTGAGCGTACAAAACTTAGTCGTGCGTTATGACAAAGATCCCGTTATTCAGCATATTAGCTTTGAAGTAGAAGAAGCAACAATGACAGGAATTCTGGGTCCGAATGGGGCGGGTAAGTCCACACTGATTAAAGCAGTTATGGAAATTTTAGCTAAGGATAGTGGCTGGATTCGTTTTTGGGATTTACCACTACAGAAAGTTCGCAAACGCTTGAGTTATGTCCCGCAGCGTGAATCCGTAGATTGGGATTTTCCGACAAGTGTATTTGATGTTGTTATGATGGGGCGTTATCCTCACTTGGGTTTGTTTGGGCGTGCGAGCCGTGCTGATAAGCTCATTGTTGAAGAGTGTTTAGAACGAGTGGGCTTAAGCGAACTTTCAAAACGTCAAATATCCGAACTCTCGGGGGGGCAGCAGCAACGTGTTTTTTTGGCACGTGCATTGGCACAGCAAGCAGATTTATATCTTTTAGACGAGCCTTTTGCAGGTGTAGATATGAGTAGTGAAGCAGCGATTATCAAGATTTTAAAAGAAATGCAAGCCGCAGGCAAAACCCTTATGGTCGTACATCACGACCTCTCCACTGTGTCTGAGTATTTTGATAAAGTATTGCTACTCAATAGAAAGAAAATTGCTTATGGCAACACTGATACTACATTTACACAAGAAAATATTCAGACTACCTACGGCACGCATATTAGGCTGTAGAACCATTATAAACTAAGTAATTGCGCTAAAATAGTTTATACTATCATATGGATTTGTATTTGAGTATCCATTAAAGAACCAACAGCAACGCTGGCAGAGGTATGAGTTTTTTAATGGATACAAGTGCTTAACAGCATTTATAAAGCCTTTTGAAGTGTAGCTAAAAACTCTTTTTGGGTTTGTTTTGTGCCGTCATTCGCATACCATTTGTGTAGCCTTTCGGCAAAAGCCATGAAATCGCCTTGGGGTTGTTTTTTAAATTCTTCTACCATGGCTTGTGCATCGCTTGGGCGAGGTCCCCAGTGCGTGAGTTCGTTAAAATGGCTATCCATACAAATCAATTTGGGAATGGCTTTTCCACCATTAGTAAGGTATTGATTCATAAGCTCTTCGTGGCTATCTCGCAGAATAAACTTTACTTTAATACGGGGCTGATAGTTTGCCATTTTAGCAAAAATAGGTACAATTTGAGCGGCATCACCACACCAGCCTTCGGTGATGACAAGCCAATAATAAGACTTCTCAAGACCGTCCAAAAAGGTTTTGACTTCGGGGAGCAGTTCGCTTGTTTTATCGATGCGTCGCATGCGGCTGAGGTTCATTTTTGTATAATGCAGTAGCTCGTCAGTAGCTTCCATGCTGGTGAGTTTTTCTCGCTCGAGCAGTGAGGCTACAAGTGTTATGTAATCTTCATAACTCATAGCTATATCGTATTTTTCTTTGAGAAAAGATGTCGTGATATTGGGCATATAAAACAGTTCGTTTAGGTGTAAAATTTAACGATAAAACTTAACTTTGACAAGGTGTTGAACTTTGCCTTAATGATTAGATAACGCTTTTGGAGGTATATAGTTAGAAAGGGGTGTTTTAAAGTTTGCATACATTTGAAAATTAGTTAGTTTTGTACTTTGCATCATACTACTATACATTCGCCATCCTGAAATAATATTTCTTTGAGCAATATTATTTTTAAGCCCATTTTTCTATAGCGTGGGGTTTGCTATGGAAAAATGTATAGTAGTAGGGCTTTGCTTATCAAAATTTCTATAAAATGCGTTTAATTCTTAGCTTTTCTCTTGTTTTTTTTTGAAAAATCATAAAAAATCATAACTTTACAATTCTAAACAAAACTTGAAACTTTAATATTGAACATCGTGAAAGAAAATCAAATTGTTTATTCGCAACGCATACGTGCCGGGCGGCGTACTTATTTTATCGATGTAAAACCTACACGTGCTGATGACTATTATATCAGCATTACAGAAAGCAAAAGATGCTACCGCGATGACGGAGATGGATTTTATTACGAAAAACACAAAATTCTTTTGTATAAGGAAGATTTTAATAAAGTTGCGGAGGGCTTGCAGCAGGTAATTCAACACGTAAAGCAGGAGCTTATGCCCGATTACGATTTTGAAGCCTTTGATAATCCTGATGATGATTATGAGCAGCAGCAGCCAGAAAAAACGCCGTCATTTAAATCTAAAAAACCGCAAGAGGATAAGTATGATTCTTTTGATGAGATTAGAGAAAATTTAAAGTGGTAGGTAGGTTTTTATTTTAAAGCTGTTTAAAAATATTTCTTAAAACGCAATAAAATTAGCTTTGACAATAGCTACAAGCGTATATTTGCTTATATACCTTTGTAGGGTATTTTTCAACCACCCCCACCCCCTCCTAATCTTGGGAGGGGTAGCTCAATTTCCCCGCCTTTTTAAGGAGGGGTTAGGGGTGGTTCTAAACTTAAAAGCAAAACTTGATTTTAACATTGTTTTTAAACAGTTTTATTGCTGTTTGGGGAATATCCATGTAGTATGGCTTTTTTTATACCGCTTGTTTTGAATTTTAATATAGGCTTTTATCATATTTACTAAACTCCTGCGAGTGTATGAAAAACTTTAACCTTGTATTGCAACTGCTGTTGCCACTCGCTGCGCTTGTGTTTTTTGCTTGGTTTTTTTCGGATATTTTTTTGTATTTCGTTATC
The DNA here is from genome assembly GCA_020832465.1 of Bernardetiaceae bacterium. Classification (GTDB taxonomy): domain Bacteria; phylum Bacteroidota; class Bacteroidia; order Cytophagales; family Bernardetiaceae; genus JAFIER01. The sequence continues at coordinate 4,591 of JAFIER010000116.1, read as the reverse complement.
GCTACGGTGCTGACGGCTATACTCAAAACACCTACAAACTACATTGCACAGTTGCAAATCATGGGCTATCGCACTCCCCGTGCGCTTGCTATTTTAGCCTCTTTCGCCATTATGATAGGTGTAATTGGGCTTTTTGTGTTGCTTTTTATTCCGCTTGTAAGTGAGCAGATTAAAGTTATAGCTTCTATCAACTACGAAGAGCTGGTCGGTAAGTTAGCAAAACCAGTGTATAGTTTTGAAGAGTTTTTGGTTGAAAAGGGTTTTATACAAGCCCAGGAGGAGGGCAAATCTTTTATTGTTGATGAGGTGAAATCAAAAATTTTTGATATGCCTATTCAATCTAAATTAGCGAATTTGCTTAATGATATTATATCTACTACAGGTAGTGTGCTTATAGGCATACTTGCGGTGCTCTTTATGTCATTTTTTTTATTGTATGAAAAGGGCATTATACGCCGTTCGGTGCTTGCGCTTATTCCGAATAAATATTTCGAGGTTAGTATTAGTGCAATTTATAAAGTAGAGCATTTACTCTCGCAGTATTTGCTGGGTTTGCTTTTACAAATGGTTTCTATTTTTTCGGTAGTTTCGATAGGTTTGTTGGTCGCAGGTGTAAAATATGCCCTTACGATTGCTGTTTTTGCGGCTTTGGCTAACTTAATACCTTATTTAGGCCCAGTGCTTGGCGCATCTTTTGGGTTGATTGTAGGTCTTTCTACCAATCCAGAGCTTGTCGAGATGCAAGATTACATTATTTTTATTCTCAAAATCGGGATTGTATTTGTAATGATGCAACTCACTGACAATATTATATTACAGCCTTTTATTTTTTCACGTAGTGTGAAGGCACACCCACTTGAAATATTTGTAATTGTATTTGTGGGGGCGGGTATTGCTGGTGCGCTAGGTATGATTGCTGCGATTCCCGTATATACGATTGTACGCGTAACGACTTTTGAGTTTTATAGAGGATATAAGCAATATCAGATTTTTACGAAGCAGGAGTAGTAAGTAGTGCCAACTAATTATATATAGCCAAAAGTTTTTTTGATACGAAAAAAAGCGATACTGTTTTGCTCTATGTAGCAATACAATGTCGCTTTTTGCACGTTTAAATGGTTGTGCTTCCCGTATTTTTATCGTTTTGTTTTATCATGTGAAATAATGCTTCTAAAGTATGGCGTTCTTCCTCCGTCGCATGTTTCATTTGATGCGTGAGTTTGGCGAGCATATCTTTACAGTTATTCTTACTCGCAGTTTGCAAAAGCCTGCTATAAGCGGCTATGACGTGGCTGTTGATTTGTGTTTTTTTCATGTTTTTCGTTTTTTGATTGAATAATCATTTAAATAAAAATAGGCATAGCTATCCAAAAAACAATGTTTTATCGTAGCAATCCTTGTATAATTTTGATAGGAATCATATAACCTAATAATCTATGGAAAAAGTTTCAAATGCAAATAAAAAACAATATTGTTCCAAAAAAGTACTTCGCTTGCTTGCTATTGATTTGCAAAGGTCATTTTTATTGCTTATTTTAAAATTCGAAAGATTGTAAGCGCATTATAGCATTCATCATTAAAAAGAGCAATATTACACATGCAAGCACACATAGATAAACTCAATCAAATTGCCCGTGAGGCAGGGAAAGCCATTTTAGAAGTATATCATAATCATACAGATTTTAGCGATATTACGGATAGAAAAGCTGATAGCTCTCCTGTTACACTGGCGGATAAAAAAGCACACATAATTATTGAAAACGGACTTTTAGCTATTGATGCTCATATTCCTTTGCTCTCCGAAGAGGGAAGTATTGCAGCCTATAGCGAGCGAAAAACTTGGACAAAATACTGGATCGTGGACCCTCTCGACGGTACAAAAGAGTTTTTAAAAAGAAATGGAAATTTTACCGTCAATATTGCATTGATAGAAAATCAAAAAACAGTACTCGGAGTTATCTATGCACCTTATTACGATGCGCTATATTATGGCACAGCGGGTGAGGCTTATAAAATTGAAGGTGGTAAAGAAGAGCGAATTTATGTAGCAAATAAACCCGCTACAGCACCACTAAAAGCCTTTATTAGTCGTAGTCATTATGCCGATGAAGACCTAAACTTACTCAAACCTTACGACTTAAGCGAGACCGAAAAACTCGGCAGCTCATTAAAATTTTGTAAGGTAGCAGAGGGCAAAGCAGACCTTTATTTCAGAAGCAAGCCCACTATGGAATGGGATACAGCCGCAGGACAAGCTATCGTGGAAGCCGCAGGCGGAAAAATGTATGATGCAAACGGAAAACATTTTTTGTATAACAAACCCAATTTAGAAAATGGTAAATTTAGATGTTATGGCATCAGAATTTGAAAAAATCTTAGCTGCTTGATGCAAAAAAATCTTTTTTGTCAGAATTAAAAATTATAGCATTTTAGGAGTAGCAGGGTTAGAAAAGCAAAGTTAAATCATAAATATCTTACACATCATAAAAAGCATCATCTAAAAAACATAGCTCATAAACGAAGCGTATTGTGCTTTGGGATAATGTCTTTCATTTGATGACATTTTATCATATTGGTTATACACCAACTCAAATACGGCAAAAGCACCAACAGCTATTTTGTCGTAATCATAATCCCACCCCAGACCTGCTCTCCTCCTCAAATGCTTTATAAGCTTTATCATACTACTGGACATTCTCCATATAGAAATAACATTTCTTTGAGAAATGTTATTTCTAAGCCGATTTTTGCATAGCATGGGGTTTGCAAACCCCACGCCCTATGCAAAAATGTATAGTAGTATGAAGCTTTATAAAACGAAAAAATAACAAAATAGCGCGCAAAGACCTCAAAATACGCTTAAGATATAAAGCTACATGGGTAAATAGCCTATGCTATGAGTAACATCAATGAAAAACAAAAAAATGCAACATAAATTATAACAATCTTAAACCGTAGTATGTTTGATTGTTAAACATGTAAAAAACATTTTTTTCTCCTGACCTCACGGGATAGAATAACGCTTCGTTTTTGCCTGTAATCAATATTCTTATCCTAAAACATACCCTAAAATCACTTTTTTATGAACAAATTTATACTACTCGTCCTCTTACTTGGCATAGTCTCGACCACCCTACCCAATAAAATTTATTCTCAAAACAACTCACAGGATAGTACTTATAGTGAAAATAAGCGTAAATCCTTACGTGAATCCCCCGAAGGTTTCAATGAAGTTATAGAAGGTATGGATATGTCAAAAAGAGAAAAACGCATGATATCCAATTTTTACAAAAAATATCCACATGCACGCCTTCACGAAAATGCAAGCAAATGGGCACTAAGTGTACACTCCGATATGACGAGTTACTCCTCTTTTACAAATAATTTTGTATGGAAAAATGGCATTGGTGTGAGCTATTCTATTTCAGACTATTTAAATATTTATCCTTATTTTCAAGTGGGCGCTATTTTTTCCCATTCTTACGATGGCGATATAGACCCCACAATAGGAGACACACGCTGGAATCCTTTTAATATCCACCCCGATACATACGAAAATGGAGAGTGGTTTTATAACAGTCAAGGATTTGGCGGTTATGCTACTTTAGGTATGCGTGTGGGGTTGATTCAAAGCCCGCAGCGTTTTCGTATATTTATGAATACAGAAGCCAGTTTTTATTATACTTCGCTTACAAAGTTGTCATACAAGAATCTTTATCCTGCGGCTCACTCCGAACAAATTGGAGATAATACGCCCGAGGCTAAGCAAAGTTTTACAGCATTCAATTTTGCAACTGGCATTGAAGCCGAGTATTTTATACCAAACAGCTTGGTTTCTGTTTTTGCCCTACCTCGCCTATCGGTAATTTCAGACCAAGCTTTTGCTTCGCACCGCCTACCGCCGAGTATTCCTGCTGAGCGCAATGATTATACAAAAATGACAGCAGGGCTGAGTTTTTCTATAGGTGTACGTATTTCTATAAAATCCCAAGAACGTCCAGGTTATCACGCTTCGGGGGCTTTCGTACCACAAAAATACGCTAATTTTATCAAAGAAAAACGTCAGTGGCACGCCGAAAAAGAACGAGAAAAACTCAAAAATGTAGCGTTGGATAAACAAGAAGAAGAAAAAATGCAGTACGCTATTGATTTAATCGCTTATCATACGCCCGCCTTAGCCTCTATTTTTGAGCGCTATAAAAATAATCCGAATATAGATGACAATAACCAAATGCTCGAAATTTTGGAACGCAAACTTGCCGATGCTTACAATAGCTCGATTATCATAGAAGATTTTGTAAACGAAATGGAATTTTTGATACAAACCCTCAAATCGCAGCAAAAAAATTTAGTACAGGATTAAAAATACCAACATACACAGCCAGCCATACTTGCCATGGGGTGCTGTGTATGTTTTTAGCCTTCGTTTACTTGAATAACAAATAGAAAAGGCGTTGTTGCATCGCTATATTTGGAAAAAAAGGCTTTTTGCATAACTTTGTGTAATATTATGGATACTAAGCAAAATATCACATGACAAAATTAGCAAAAAGCCCGAGCAAAGTTAATTATAAAATCTCAAATTGGCAAG
>JAFIER010000108.1 GCA_020832465.1 Bernardetiaceae bacterium | reverse complement strand
AATCTGACCACAAAAAAATATGAGCGAGCTATACCCTAGTGGGTAGTGTATAACAAGTAATGCTTAGAACTAACAGTTCTTTGAGAACTGTTAGTTCTAAGCATTACATCTTTAAGACTCCCCCCTAATGTTACCAAAAATACAATAAAGTCAAAATTAGTTGCTTTATTTAGACTTACGAACCGGGAGTACGACAATTTTGCTAAATTATCTCGGAAATAACAGTTCTGTCAGAACTGTTATTTCTAAAAATTTGACATCTAATATCTTTACTGCCTATAAGCCACTTCCAAAGCTGGAGCTTCGGGCTACAGCTTTAAAAACTGTGAAGGCTGAAACTATCTAAGTTGATTTACCAACTTGACGTACACCCTACGAACCTAAAATACAGTACGCACGACAAAAAAACTTATTTTGAAACAGTGGTTTATGCTACTGCGTAAATATGGATTGCACCCTTTTACATTCTAATTTTATGTCTCAAACTACCGCTTTACATAAAGCTTACCATTTCATTGCAAGTTATTATGGTAATCAAAAAGCCAAACGAAGTGGCGTTTATCTTATCAACCATATTGATGAAGGCTTGCAAATTCTTCAACAAATACAAGCCTCGAGCGTAGCGCAAAAAGCCTACTGCCTGCATCCGCTTGTGCAGCTCGACAGCGACTTAGAACAGAATCAACATCTTTTAATAGATTTTGACGTACCTACGATAATAGCCGTAATCGAGTATCGCTCGGTTGCTAATGCCTATCTCTCGAGGCGTAGCATTCACTCTATAGAAGATATCCGACTTTCGCCCCTTAAAGATGTAAACGATATGCTTATCGCTGATAAAATTCAGAATCGTAAAGATTTCGAGCAGTATCACAAAGAGACGCATCCTCGTTCGGCAATGCTGTTACAATATTTTCATAATTGGTTTGAACGTTTGGGTATCTCGGAGTCTTTTTATCAAGATTGTGTAAAGTTTTTGAGTCAAAACAAACTTCCTTAACTCGCTTAAACCTTTTGCAACTCATACAGTACAGGCTTACTCGGCGAAGCATCAGTGCATAGCGAAATAATCTGTAAGTTGAGTAAATACAAACCATCGGGTACTGTGTTCGGCACAAAAATGAGTTCTGTAACAGTAGCCTCTTTTCTTGGATTCTGTGGATAGTCAAAAAAGGCGTGATGCGCAGCGAGCTTTCCCCCGTCGGATTCTCTATCGAGCGAGGGTAGGTCTATAAGTAGATGCTTTACACCTTGCATTTTCAAAAAATGGGCTATTTCTGCTTCTAAATAAGGTGGGTTAGTATCGTTATATACTCGTATTTTCTTGTCGTCTGTATTGGGCAAAGTGCGTATAATTATGGCTTCTGGACATCGCTTAAGATGCGCCTGTTCGAGGGCTTTTTCAAATTGTGTTAAGCGAATACAACTATCCCCCGTAGAAGTCGTTTGTGGCTCAAGGCTGAGAAGGTAAGCCACAAACATAAAATTTTGTAGAGCCTTTTGGACTTCAAATCCATCTGCTGAAATGTGGCCATAGCACTCCGTATGCGTGCCGTTGCCGTGGGGTGTGAGGGTAATTTTTTGATAGTTGCAACTACCACCTTCGGCTACACTGCCAATAAAGCTTTCACCAAAACGAATGGTTTCGAATTGTGGTGGCTCGGCATAATAACAATTCGGATTTTGCTCGCCCTTGCGCAAGGGTAGCGAAATATCTAATGGAGATTGGAAATTGCCACTATATTTTTTGTCTTCAAATTCAATATAAAAATTCATGGTTTTGGGATATAGGGTTAAGTTTTGGGTGTATATCAAGTTGGTAAATCTACTTAGATAATTTCAGAACTAAGCATTTTTGGGCTTAGAAATAACATTTCTTTGAGAAATGTTATTTCTGGCTGGCGAATGTATAGCAGTATGTTTAAAAATATCAAAGTTGTAAAAACCAATCGTTATAAGCCAAAATATGATTTCGGTGTACGATATACATAATCAAATCAAAAACAAAGAGAAATGCACCTTGCATAATAACAGATTGCCCAAACCCTTTGAGACGTTCTGGTTTTTTGATTGTATTTTTAGCTCGTTCTATGAGCCAAAATCCACCTATGATATAGGCTATATCAAGCCCTGTATTGAGTAGCAGTATAGCCTGCATTTGCGCGCTTTCTTGTAAAATTTCGAAAGCGTGATTGAGCATTTTAGGGTTTGTAGCACTCCAGTAGGCATAAGCAGCGATGCTTAAATTTACGATATTCCAGTAAATATTCATCAAAAAAAAGTGTGTATTAGGTTGTTTATACAGCATAACCACGGCTGCACTGAGCAAAATATTCAGCAATGCCCAAGATCCGAGTAGCATCATGCCTTGTTGGTTAATGGAAAAATAACCCTTGCTAATTTCTGCGACATCAGCAGCTAAAAGGCTGTTTGTCAAGAGTAAAAAACAGATAGTAAAAAAAGTTTTCATAATTTTATCAAAATTAAATATCAAATAGGTTTTACGCTCCGCATAAAAATTGTAACTTTGTAAGTGCGGTTTTTTCGTATCAAAATTACAAAATAATAAAAATATTGTTTACTTTGCGAAGTAAACACAACACATACGCAATTAAATATTATACTATGATAGACGTTGAATTTAATAAAAATGAAGACGCACTCAAGCAACTTTGCTTTCGCTTAAACGCCAAGCTCGATAAAATAAAGCTCGGTGGCGGCGAAAAAAAGCTGGCATCTCACCGTGCTAAAGGCAAACTTACCGCTCGTGAGCGCATTGATTATCTGAGAGATGAAGATAGCAATTTTTTAGAAATTGCAGCCCTTGCAGGTGATGGTATGTACGAAGAGTATGGCGGTTGCCCTTCGGGAGGTGTAGTTACGGGTATTGGTTATGTAGCGGGTAGGCAATGTATGATTGTTGCTAATGATGCAACGGTAAAAGCAGGTGCATGGTTTCCAATTACGGGTAAGAAAAATTTACGTGCACAAGAAATAGCGATGGAAAACCATTTACCAATTATTTATTTGGTAGATAGTGCGGGGATTTTCTTGCCTATGCAAGATGAAATTTTTGCAGATAAAGAACATTTTGGTCGTATATTTCGTAATAATGCTCAAATGTCTGCGCAAGGTATTGTGCAGGTGGCTGCGATTATGGGTAGCTGTGTAGCTGGTGGTGCTTATTTGCCTATTATGTCTGATGAGGCCTTGATAGTAGAGGGCACTGGTTCAGTGTTTTTGGCGGGTTCTTATTTAGTAAAATCTGCTATTGGCGAGCAAGTAGATAACGAAACCTTAGGCGGTGCAAAAACGCATTGCGAAATTTCTGGGGTTACAGACAATAAGTACCCCGATGATAAGGCTTGTTTAGATGCCGTACGTAATATTTTTGATAAAATGGGTGCACAGCAACCCGCTAATTTTAATAGGGCTACGCCTAAGCCCCCGAAAAAAGATCCGAATGAAATTTATGGTATTATTCCATCTGATGCGACGAAGCCCTATAATATGCGTGAGCTTATTGAGCGTATTGTCGATGATTCAGATTTTGAAGAGTACAAAAAAGATTATGGCAAAACAATCCTTTGCGGTCATGCGCGTATAGACGGCTGGGCAGTTGGCATTGTAGCGAATCAGCGTACTATTTTGAAAAGTGGCAAAGGCGAGATGCAAATGGGTGGTGTAATTTATTCAGATTCTGCTGATAAAGCCGCACGTTTTATCATGACTTGTAACCAAAAGCGTATTCCTTTGTTATTCTTACACGATGTAACGGGTTTTATGGTGGGTAGCCGCTCGGAGCACGGCGGTATTATCAAAGACGGTGCAAAAATGGTAAGTGCCATGGCAAATAGCGTTGTGCCTAAGTTTAGTATTGTTGTGGGCAACTCTTATGGTGCGGGCAATTATGCTATGTGCGGTAAAGCCTACGACCCTCGTTTGATATTTGCTTATCCTAATGCAAAAATTGCTGTTATGAGCGGTGCAGCAGCCGCCAAAACGCTATTGCAAATCAGAGTAGCATCGCTTAAAGCACAAGGAAAAACCATTGAACCAGAAGAAGAAAACGAACTTTTGGAAGAGATTAGTCGCAATTATGAAGCGCAAACTTCTCCTTATTATGCTGCCTCCCGAATATGGGTAGATGGCATTATAGACCCTATGGATACGCGTAAAGCCATTTCAATGGGTATAGAAGCTGCAAATCACAGACCTATTACAGAGCGTTATAATGTAGGTGCTATTCAGACCTAAACACAAAGCATTACAAATAGCGTAGTGTGCATTTCAAAATTACGTGGTTTGTGTTTGGTGAGGACACCAAACACGGCGTAGGGACCCGAGAATTAACATTTCTGACAGAAATGTTAATTCTAAACTTATGACTGCGTAAATATGAAATGCACCCATAGCGTATGCAATAACTAAGAGCATTTTGAGTGCAGACAGCAGACGTTTAATAACTCAAGCGTAAATTTTTAGAAATAATATTTATGCTAGAAATATTATTTCTAAAAAAAAATCCATAGTTTAGGGCTTATAAATCCTACTAATATGAAAAAAATCCCTTGTACTTGCTGCTTAGTACGGTCAAAGGTATTAGGTGTCAAAGGGTTAGACTATGAATGCTGTTAGTTATAATCCTATTAGTTAGTTACCTTAAAAACAAAATTTATTTTTGACTTTTTAGAATATGATAAATCAAGGCTATTACAATCAGTTGGCTTCAGCCTTTGTGCGAGGCTCTCTTAAGGATAAGTTTCCTAATAATCCATGTTTTGAAAAAAAGCTTGAGGATTTGCTCGCTGAGGAGCACAAAGAACTCATCAAAATTGGTATCAGCGAGTCTCTTCCACTCTCGGTGCTTGAGCGTGCACTTGAAGCACCTTATATCACTAGGGTATTTGCTATTTTAAGAGGTATTCAGCCTGATTTGCTACTTGATATTGGTAAATCTAACAATGACTTTATCTGGCGTTTGCTCGATGAGTTTCGCTTTTTACCCGTAACGGCTATAGATATTGATAATACCTATGATGCACATATTAAGGCAATCCATGAAGGGGGTATCAACAACCTGCGTAGCCGTGCCTTAGATGTTCATAATATGAAAGAAATTGCAAGCAATCAGTATGATGTTGTTACTTCTCTTAATGCACTGCCTTACCTCTCCGAGCCGCTTAATGCACTCTCTGAAATCTGTAGGGTAACAAAAAGATTTATGATATTGGCCGTACCAACGGAAAGTTTGGCTCAGATTATTGAAGGCAATAAAGAGAGTAAAACACTCAATGAGACAAAACTGCGTGAAGAGTTGAAAAAAAATGATATATTACAAATCAAAATAGACTATGTTGAGGATTTTACCGTTGTTGTAGCAAGGAAATAAGCCCTATAAATCGCATATTTTGAAAATATATCTATCAATTTTGTGTTTTTGCATATAAATTACGTGGATTTATTTGTTTTCTTTTATTTTTTTGCTATTTTTGCCATGCTTTTTAGCAGTTTAATTGCAAACAGTATTACAAACCGTATTGTAAAGACGGCTAAAAACCAATCTCATAGTGCACACTATAGCATAAAGAAACTTCAAAAGTAAGTTCCAACTTTTAGAACGCAAAGATATAAGCATTATATACAATATCTATTCAAAATATCGTATAGCGTGCTATCTGACTTCAACATCGGGTTTTCTCCCTGATATTCAAATAGTTCTTATATGCTATAAAATCTTAGTGCAAAAGTTCATAAATCATCATTTTAATTTTTACATAGCTGTTTTATTCAAAACACAAAAACAGATATTTAGAAATACCCTTACAAACTTCGCTTGTCGAATTGTTAAATATATTTAAGAAAGCCAAAACTTTTCGCCTTTCATCTCATTCATACAATGCCATCCAATATGTATAATATTGAAGAGTTAAACGTACTATTACTATCCGAACTCCGAACGATAGCTCAGACTCTTAACATCAAAAACCATAGCCGGCTTGCCAAAAAAGATTTGATATACAAAATCTTAGACGAGCAGGCTCACTTGCCAGAAGAGCAATTATCGACTATCAAAAAACAAAGCCCGCTCTCGCTCGCTAACGACTTGCCCGAAGAAGAGGTGCAAGACGATTATGAAGCGAACGATGCACCAATGCCAAGAACTATCAAAGAAAATTCTGCCATTGAGAGACGCTCCCGTATGAAAAGAGAAAATGTCAAAGACCTTTTCGAAGAGCGCAAAGAAAGAGAAGACTTCTCATCCAAACAAGATAAAATGCCTACACCAAGAGAAAAAAGAAGCTCACAGCAAGAGCCACCCAAAAAACGCAAAGCGCAAATCCATCAAGTAAGAGATTTTGATGGTGTAATCATCAACGAAGGCGTACTCGAAATTATGCAAGATGGATACGGCTTTTTGCGCTCTTCAGATTACAACTACCTCGCAAGCCCTGACGATATATACGTCTCACCATCGCAAATCAAACTCTTCGGACTCAAAACAGGAGATACCGTAAGAGGACATATCAGACCGCCAAAAGATGGTGAAAAGTATTTTGCATTGCTACGCATAGAGCTTGTCAATGGAAAAACAACAGATCAAATCAGAGACAGAGTGCCCTTTGAGTACCTCACACCTCTATTCCCCGAAGAGCGGCTAAATCTTACCACACGAAGTAATACCATATCTACAAGGGTATTAGACCTTTTTGCACCCATAGGAAAAGGGCAACGCGGTATGATTGTAGCACAGCCTAAAACAGGTAAAACCGTGCTTTTAAAAGAAATTGCTAATGCAATTGCAGAAAATCACCCTGAGTGTTATCTTATTATTTTGCTTATTGATGAACGGCCAGAGGAAGTTACGGATATGCAGCGCAGTGTACGTGCAGAAGTTGTATCTTCAACCTTTGATGAACAAGCTGATAGGCACGTCAAAGTAGCAAGTATTGTGCTTGAAAAAGCTAAAAGAATGGTAGAATGTGGGCACGATGTAGTTATCCTGCTCGATTCTATTACACGCTTAGCAAGAGCTTATAATATGACTATACCATCGTCAGGAAAAATACTCTCCGGCGGTGTCGATGCCAATGCACTGCACAAACCCAAACGCTTTTTTGGCGCAGCGCGTAATGTAGAAAATGGTGGCTCGCTCACTATCATAGCTACGGCACTTATCGAAACAGGTTCTAAAATGGACGAAGTAATCTTTGAAGAGTTTAAAGGTACTGGAAATATGGAACTACAGCTCGACCGCAAAATTGCAAACAGACGCATCTTCCCCGCCATCGATATACCCGCATCTGGTACAAGAAGAGAAGACCTGCTCCTCGATAAAGAAACCCTACAACGCATCTGGATTCTACGCCGCATGATGTCGGATATGAACTCTAATGAAGCAATGGACTTCTTACTCAAAAATATTAGAGGTACGCACGATAATGAAGAGTTTTTAGCATCAATGGATAGATAGATAAAAACGCATTCTAAAACTACTTTTCAAAAAGCCTGCAAACCTTTTTTTATAAAAGTTGCAGGCTTTAAGCATTAGCAATAATAGGTAAGGTAAGGTAGGGTAAAAAATCTTATACCTATCAAAAATCCGGTAGTCTTAAAGATGTAATGCTCAAAGTCTTTCAAAACTAACAGTTCTCAAAGAACTGTTAGTTCTAAGCATTACTTGTTATACACTACCAAAAATCCTAAAATAAAGCTGATACACTCTAATGAAGGAAGATATGCAAAAACTAATGCGCTGTTTTTTTGATTGCTTAGTCCTTTTAACTGTAGCTTTATCGCTCACAGCTTATTTTTGTGTATTGATCCCACCTCATTGGCTATGGCTCTCGAGCTTATTTGCACTGAGCATTCCGATTTGGGGTATGCTTTTGTTGTTGTTTATGGGTATTTATTTGTTGTTCAAAAGGTATAGAAAGGCTTTTTATATCCTGATTATTTTGCTTTTGGGCACACCTTTTTGGCGTGCGACCCTAGCCCTATCCTTACCTTGGCAAGCGAGTAAAAAACAGTTCAGCGTACTGACTTATAACGTAGATAATTTTTCTATTTATGACTATGCCGAGACTAAGCGCAGCGAGAAATCAAGTGCTCTTATTCGTGATGTCGTAGGAGATGATGCTGATATTAAATGCTTTCAGGAGTATTATAGCAGTCCGGGAGATAGTATTTTTGATGTAACAGCCCAGCTCGAGGCTTCGGGCTTATCTCATCATTATATCCAAAATATGGGGCATCCTTTTTGGGGAGGAAGGTTTGGTATGGCGATTTTCTCACGCTATCCTATAGTAGCCCATGGACAGGTTTTTTATGATGCAAAGAAAAATAACAATGCCATATATGCAGATTTGCTCATAGGCAATGATACAGTAAGGGTATATAATGTGCATTTGCAATCTACACACATGGATAGGCAAATTCTACAGCGATTAGATAATTATCATATTTGGACTTATGCCTTTGTCCTGTATCAAAAAAGTTTGGATATGCGCAGCAGGCAAGTCGGCAAACTGGCAGGGCATATTCAAAAATCCCCTTACCGTTCGGTAGTGCTTTGTGCAGATTTAAACGATTTGCCTTATTCCTATAGCTATTTCAAATTGCGTACATTACTGTCCTCTGCCTTCGAGGACAAAGGCGCAGGACTGGGCTTTACCTATAATGGAAATTTGCCTTTTTTACGCATAGACCACATATTTTATAGGGGATTGAAACTAAATCAATATAAAAACCTTAAAAATCTTAAAAATTCAGACCATTTTCCACAAAAATCTGTATTTTGAACGTTATACACAAAACTAACTCAATGGGCGTACGTCAAGTTGGTAAATAGACTTAGATCATTTCAGAACTAACCATTTTCCGAAAATTGTTAGTTCTTGACAATTTCATATTATCTGTTCAATATTTTGTATTTTATGCGCACTATAGACGACTGGCTCGAGGCTTACGGCGAGAGTCATCAAAATTCATTTAATAAGAAGATGCACTGGATTTGTGTGCCTATCATTTTTTTTAGTCTTTTAGCATTGCTATGGAGCATTCCCAGCGAGGCGATTTCGGCTTGGCTACCGGCAACTTATGCTCCTTTTTTTAATTTTGCCACAATTTTTATTAGCTTTGCATTAGTATTTTATTTGCGACTCTCGGTTATGATGGCTGTAGGGCTTGGCATTTTTGCAGCTATTTGTCTTATGTTTTGTTATATTATTGCCAAAAATCAGTTTATATCGCTTTGGGCACTAGCTTTGATTCTTTTTATCTTAGCTTGGATTGGACAGTTTTATGGGCACAAAGTCGAGGGGAAAAAGCCCTCTTTTATCAAAGATGTACAATTTTTACTTATCGGTCCGGCTTGGTTGCTGGCTTTTATATACCGCAAATTAGGTATTTCTTATTAGTATGCTGAATCCTAAATTTTTAAATTTTATCCCCTATTGAATATGCAAGCTATTTCAAAAACTTTATTTCTATTTTTAGCAATTTTGCTAATTCTACCTGATGCGCATGCCGATGAGCAAATCTTTTTTGGCGGCACTTACGAGCAGCTTCGTCAAGAAGCAGAGAAGCAAGGTAAGCCCTATTTTATTTATTTTTATGCACAACCCGGCAAATTAGACCGAGAAACTTTTGGTAATAAGTACGTCAAAATGTATGTCAAAAGTCGTTATTTGGCATTCAAATCCCAAGCATTTTCGCTTTATAGCGATTTTTTGACAAGAAAATATGAGGTAAAAAAATTGCCTCAAATTTGTATATTTACCCCACAAGGAAAAATGGTAGAACGCATAGAGGGCTTCATATCTGCTAAAGATTTGCTCGATAAGCTCCGTACCCACGAACGCAAGCAAGGTAAGCCCGCAGATAATAATATTGCCTTCGGACAAGCCGCAAATCCCGAGTTATCATTGCAACTCAGAGAACTCGCAGAGATTAAAGAAGTCTATAAATTTAGTATCAGAAGGCAAACTATCAAAGAAAAAACAATTGCCGTGCAGCTCGGTGTATTTGAAAGTTATGATAACCTTGTCAAAAGCGTACAAGAACTCGATGAAAACTGGCACGACAATATTATGGTCGTAGAAGTAGAAATAGAAAAAAGAAGGCTCTTCCGACTTATGCTCGGTCCTTTTTATACCATAGAGCATGCCAAAGGCTATCAACGTTCGCTAAGGGAAAGAAAGGGACTCTACGGGCTTATTATTGCCTTAGATGACTTCCAACCCATTGCGCCCGAACGAGAAGCTGAATATTCAGTAGAAAGATTTCAAAAACCCAAAAACTAAAGTACTATGTCTAAACTCACAACGCTAAACCTTATATTTTTCCTCGCTTTTTTTGTGCTTTCTGCCTGCGGTAGCAACTCGGACAAAAGCAGCGAAGCTAAAGATAATACACAAGAAGTAGAAAGCGTCAAAGAAGAAACTGAAAATCTAAGCACATCAAATCCACAAGAACAGAAACAAAATCCAAATCCGAAGCAAGAGGCGCAAAAGAAAAAAAATGTTTTGCGAATTGTTTCTTGGAACTTGTATAACCTCGGACGCACTAAATCTAATGATGACCTTGCCTATATGGCAAAGCAGGTCAAGGATTTTGATATTGTAGCAATTCAAGAAATTGTAACCTCCCCGCCAGGGGCTAAAGCACTTGCTCAAATTGCAGACGAGCTTAATCGCATGGGTAGCAAATGGGATTATAAACTCAGCGAAGTAACCGTTGGCGCAGGGATTGAGCGTTATGCTTTTTTGTGGAAAACTTCTAAAGTAAGTCTCCAGCAGGCTTATTTGGAAAATGCCAGTAGGTTTGCGCTCGATAGAGAACCTCAAATGGGACAGTTTAAAGATAAAAAAAGTGGCAAAACTTTTTGGGTGCTTAATTTTCACGCCGTACCCTCAGGCAAAAACCCCGAAACAGAAATTATTCTGCTCGAGTATATGCACCATAAATACAAGCCCGAACCACTCATACTTTTAGGGGATTTTAACCTCAGCGAAAAGCACGAAGCCTACGACGAAATTAAACGCATTGGATACAAACCTTGCGTTACAGATCAAAAAACAAGTATTCGTATGAAAGTAACCGAAGATGGTGAAAGCCTTAGCCAAGAGTATGACAATATTTTCTATATGCCCTCACTCATCGATATGAAAAAAAGTGGTGTTATTCATTTTTATAAAGACTACCCCACACTGCGAGAAGCACGAAATATCTCCGACCATATCCCCGTATGGATGGATTTTGAACTTTTATAACTAAATAAGCAAATAAGAACTAACAACGACTCTCCTAAGTCTTGTTAGTTCTTGTTGCTAAATTATCTGATGAATATTCTGACCTAACTAATAGGTTATTTGCTTGTTAATAATGGTTTTCCGCATAAGGCTTGTACTAATGTAAAAATTGCAAGCAGTCCGTATAGCACGCTAATAATAATAGTAATTTTTGTATTTTTTAAGAAGTAATATGAAACAAAAGGCAAAACCTGCAATGCGTGCATACCAATAAAATGCGCAACTCTTAAATCGCCTGCGATTTTACTCCAACCTAAAATAAGTAAATTGGAGTTATCATTTTCTAAGCCTATGGAATGACTCATTTGATTGCCCATTAAAAAGCCTTCAAATGCAAAGATTACAAAAATCAAAATACTTAAGCGTATCGCCCATACGTAATAAATAGGAAGGTGAGGAAAGTCCTGGGTAAAAAATAATATTCCGATATAAGCCGTATAAAGTGTAACTAAAGTAGCTGCTAATGCCATCAGAGAAAACATGAGTGCATAAAATGGGCTACTCACATTGTAATGCGAAATTTTGCCTTCGCTTGCCATAATGGTGATATATATAATTTCAAAACCTAAAAGCAAGATAACTGCCCAGTTAAACAAATCCGTATTGAAATTTGGTAAGTAATGAATATACCACGCCATTGCCCATGCAAATAAAAAAGTAGAAAAAGCAAATTTGAACGGCTTATACCATGCATTTACCTGATAGACTTGCACGGCAGTGAATCTTGTCATTAGTAGAAATCCGATTGATGCAACAAGACATAACAATCCAAAATAAAAAAGTGTACTATTTCGTATTTTAAGTGTTAAGATAAAATCTTGCATAAGTTTTAAGGTTTAATGCTCGCTAAGTTTTTTTTTATTTTCATCATAATAAAATCAGGTGTAACTCTTGGCAGATTAGAAATAAACCAATTGTTAAAACCGACAATTTTTTTGCCTTTCCCTTGAAGCAGCAATTTTACTCCAGCTTTTGCTACATCGCGAGCAGGTACAGGTTTGTTGGCACTCATCGCATTTGTTTTGCGCATATCGGGCGTATGAAAAGGCGTTTCAACTGTGCCTGGGCATAACGTCGTAATCACCACGCCCGTGCCTTGTAGCTCTGCTGCTATAGTTTCTGAAAATGCCAATACAAAAGTTTTGGTAGCAGAATATACCGAGTAATAAGGAAAAGGAATAAAAGACAAAAGGGAAGCAACGTTCATAATTCTGCCCGATTTTCGCTTTGCCATCTCTTGGGCAAACAGCTTAGTCAGCACAAGCAAACTGCTTACATTGAGATTGACCATTTGGAGTTCTTGCTCTAATGAAGTTTCCAAAAAACTACCGTAATCGCCAAAACCTGCATTATTTACTAGGTGAGAGACGCAAAATTTCTTAGATTTTACATCATTAAATAGTTCAATAGCTAACTCTGGCTTAGATAAATCTTTGTCAAAATATTGTACCTCAATACCGAATTGCGACGAGAGTGTCTGCTGCATTTTCGCTAACTTATCAATACTGCGAGCAACTAAGATGAGGTTGTATTTTGCCTCTGCCAACTGTTGAGCCATTTCGTAGCCAATACCCGATGATGCACCTGTTATTAAAATGTATTCTTTCATTTTTACTTTGTTTTAAGGGTTAATTAATTATTTTTTTCCAAACTTCTGTTCTTCCAAATAAGGAGATGCCTAAAAATCCCCTGACCTCTAATTTTTGATTTGAAATTAGTGTTATTTTACAGCAGTAGGTTTTGCCATCTTTGGGGTCGTAAATACTTCCTCCGCTCCAAGTATTTTTTCCTTCAAAAACAAAATTTTCAAGTATCGTAAGTCCTACTAAGTTACGATTTCGAAGTTTGGGATTTGGGTTTTTAACGTCTTTGGTGTCGCCACCTGTTCCCCAAATAATTTTACCAAAATACTGTTTGCCATCTTTATAAATTTCAAACTTGGCATTTTTGTCGGCATTTATCCACTGCCCGAGAATCGCATCACTTTTTGCTGTTTTGTTGTTTGATTGTGCAAAAAGTGTAATTGAACTTGCAAGAAATACAACTATGAGAGTCAAAATTGATTGTAACATAAAATATTAGTGTTTTGAATGTGATATTTCTATATTAGGTGGAATAAGTTTATACATAATTGGCGTTACGATTCTTGAAAGTAGTGTCGAACTAATCAAGCCACCAATGAGCACTATAGCTAGAGGCGAAATCAGCGGATTTGAATTGATAGCAAGTGGGATGAGCCCGCCAATAGCTGTAAGCGATGTAAGCACAACGGGTAGAAATCTTAACTCACCGGCTTGCTCAATGGCAGTATTCAGTTCAGTACCTTCTTCTCTTAGTTGGTTGGTAAAATCTACTAAAAGAATAGAGTTTTTGACTTCAATTCCAGCCAAACCAATAAAACCTATGATAGCAATAAAAGACATAGGATTGCCTGTAAGCCAAAGCATCGTAACGCCACCAATGACTCCTAAAGGAATGACAGACAAGACAATGATAAGACCTTTAAATGTTTTGAATTGTAAAATCAAAACAGCAATAAAAAGGAAAATAGTCAATATGATAACAGTGATAAAGCTACCACCAAAAGCATCGTCTTCACTTTCCGCCTCGCCAGAGAGTTTGTAATAATAACCTTTAGGCATCTCAAGCCTATCTAATTGAGGGGCAACCTCTTTTAATACGTCATTTGCTAACACATTTTTAGCCGTAGAGGAGGTTATTTTTATAAACCTATTTTTATTAAAGTGATTGATACTTGTGGGCGAGGTTTCAAAATTAAGGCTTGCAATTTGGCTTAGTGGCACTGCTATACCTATTGCATTATTTACAAAAAGATTATCGAAGGATTGTAAATTAGTCAATTTTTCTTTGGGCGAATTTATAACTATATTATACTCTTCACCTTCTGTATTGGTATAAATACCGAGCTTCAACCCCGCTACTGCCAATCGGATAGTTTTGTCTATATCAGCTGTAAAAACACCCAAAGTGCGCGCTTTCTCTCGGTTAATATTAACTTTGATATCTGTCTTGAGGGTGTTTAAGTCATTATTTACATAAATAGCTCCCTTGTGGGTACGGAGTATTTTTTCAACTTCAAAAGATAATTTTCGAAGTGTATCCAGGTTATCGCCAAAAACACGAATAGAAATAGGTGCTTCTATGGGCGGTCCTTGTTCAAAATCTTTGACTTCAATTTGTGCATAAGGAAAGGTCGCAAACTGCCCTTGCAAATCACTGATGAGTCTATTTTTAATAAGCGGCTTCGTATTTGTATTTAATTGAATGAATATTTGTGCAAAGTCAAATTTCTCTTCCTGTTGTGGCACGTTATAATAAATCTGTGGATTGCCTTTGCCTATATTACTTGTAAAGTAATCGATTATTTCATTTTTGCGAAGACTATCTTCTACCATTTTTGTGATACGATTGCCTTCTTGCAGACTTGTTTGTAAGGGCATTTTGATATTGATAAGAAAAATAGGTTTTTCTGAAGTGGGAAAAAGTTTGAAACCAATAACGGGAAATAGTGCCAATGAACCACCAAATAAAATAGCAGCAATCAAAAGCGCAATAGCCGGACGTGCCAAAGCAGCTTTCATGAGCTTGGCATAAGTGGCGGCAATGGCTCTTTTCAATAAGCGCAAGAGTATATTACCTTCAGGATTGCTATGTTCTTTTAATAATACACTCGCTAAAAAGGGAACTATCGTAAGCGATACTAAGGTCGAAGCAATGACGCTTGTAATTACGGCTAAAGGTAACCCTCTTACAAACTCGCCAGGACCGCCAGGAAGAAAAATAAGGGGCAGAAATGCAATGACCAGCGTGGCAGTAGTAGCTATGACGGGTATAGTAATTTGCTTAGTGGCTTTGATAGCTGCTTCTTTTCTTGAAAAACCATCGCGAAGCCAGCGTTCTATATTTTCTACCACCACAATACTATCATCAACGAGTAAGCCAAGTGAAACTACTAAGCCAACAATACTCAACTGGTTGAGCGAAATACCAAAAGCATTCAGCCCAACCAATCCCAATGCTAAGGAAAGAGGAATAGCAATCATGACCACCAAAGAGGCTCGGCTGCCCAAAGGAGATAAGGTAAGAAGCACTAAGGTAATAGCTATCAAAAAGTCAATCCCTAATCCCGAGAGTCGTAGGGCTACATTTTCGGCTTGGTCAAAATGTTGATATAGTTTAATTGTGGGGGGCAGCGACTGCTCAAAATTAGCCAGTATAGGCAAATATTTTTCTTGTGTACTGCTAATATTACTCCCTGTTTTTTGTGCTGCATGAATCAGTACACAACGATAGCCGTTAAGCCGTGTAATATGCTTTTCGGCTTCATTTCTAAAACCTACGGTAGCTACATCTTTCAGATAGACAATGTTACCGCTCGCATTATAAATGACGGTATTTGCAATATCGTCAAGACTGGTAAATTTGCCACTTGTTTTGACATTAAAAGTCTTATTGCCAGCTGTCAGGCTTCCCCCCGGTATATTGACAGCATCACTTTGAATGCTTCCTAAGACTACATTAAGTGGAATTTGTAATTCTGCTAATTTATCTAATCTTAAATCAATGCGTACTTCTTGATTAGGTACACCTGATATTTTTACTTTTTTGAGGTCAGTGACTTTTTCTAATTGTTCTTTAAGATTATCTGCTTGTGTTTTTAGACTAGCGTATGAAGCGTTTTCACTTATTAGGGCTACTTGTAGAATATTCACATCGCTGGGGTCTATCTTTCTGATATCGATGCTTAAAATATCTTCGGGCAGGTCATTGCGTAAGGCATTAATTTCTCTGACAACTTCCTGATATTTATTATCTACATTGACACCATACTTAAATTCTACTCGAATAACTGCCAAACCATCTTCAATTGCTGTAACAATTTTATCTATATTTTCGAGTTCGTAAATTTTATTTTCAATCGGCTTGACGACCAACTCCTCCATGTCTTGTGGGCTAGTACCGGGATAGACTACAATAATAGGATAGGAAGGCGGATTAATTTGAGGGTCTTCTGCCCTCGGCATGGTTAGCATCGTTACGCCCCCTATAACCGCCACCATGACAAAGACTACAAGCGTGAACTGATAGTTTACAACAGAAAAATTTGTTAAGTTCATTATTTTCCTTATTTAATTATAGTGATACTTGATTTTTCATTAAGAAAAGCCGAGTTGGTCAGTACGATTTCGTCTATACCTTCTAACCCTGACTTTATTTGCACTGCGCTGTTATCAAAATGGGCTATCTCTACGGCTTGTCGCCTTACCTTTCCCCCCTCTATAGGCACAAAAACAAAAGCACTTGTTCCGTCGGCTTCAACCAAAGCATCATAGGGAATAGATTGATATTTTTGAATAATATCAGTTTGAATAGTGGCTTTACCAAACATTCCCAAAGCAGGTTTTAGATTGCCCGTTTTCAATTTTATTTCCACTTGAAATGAGCCAGAATTTTGGTCTGCGGCTTGTAATTTACGATAGACTTCGCCACTTATTTCATGATTTGGATAAGCATCTAAACTAACCGTAGCACGGTCGTCGAGGTTGATGATTGCCCAGTCCTTATCAGACAAACCCACTTTTAAAATCCAAGAATCATTATCATTTACGTTAATGGCTAAAGCAGGCATTCCAGCATCTATTACTTCGCCTTCGTTAGCTAATTTTTTTGTAACAAAACCATTATTGGCAGCATAGATGTAGGCGTACTCCTTATTGAAGGTAATGGCTTCCAATTGTTTTTTAGCCACTTCATAAGCAGTCTTTGTATTTTGTAATTGCTCTAAGGTGGCTACACTATCTTTGTAAAGGTTAGTTATTCTTGTTAAATCTCGCTCAGATTTTTCAAGTCCTAATTTAGCCTGTATAAAGCCTGCCTCAATTTCGGCTATTTTTAGTGTTGCTAAGAGTTTACCTTTTTTGAATGATTCCCCTTCATTGACATAAATACGGTCTATAATCCCACCAATTTTAAATGCATATCTTACTTCGTTTTCAGTTGTAAGTATTCCCGTTCCGAAGATAGTAACAGCCCCTTCCGACTGCTTCAGGGTGTAGGTCTTGACAGCAATGGTTTTGCTTGTCGCTAATTTTTTCTGTTCCTTTTTTTGCTCTTCACAGGCTGTGAGCCCGAGAGCAAGGAATGCAAAAAAGAGTAGAATTTTATTTTGTAGTGCCATAATGATTAGTTTTTTAAATTAAATGTAGCATTTGCTCTCTCCACTTCTACAGCTTTAATGTAGGTATCATAAAGACAGATATTAACTTGCAATTTGGATTGAACCAACTGATTTTGAGCATCTAAAAGCTCAATAAATAAGGCCTGCCCTTCTTTGTATAGACGCAAAAGGTCAGCGTAATACTTTTCTGAAGTCTTAAAAGAAGAGATAGCCGCTTGGTAAGCATAAATCGAGGCATTAAAATGATTGACAGCAGTAGCAAATTGTAATTTTAATTGTGAAGCTACATAATCCGTTTTTGCATCGATTATTTTACTTTCTAAGACTGCTTGACTTGTTTGGTAGCGTTTCCTGCCGCCCGCAAACAAATCCCACTTCAAAGATGCACCTAAAAAGTAATAGCGTGTTTGGTTATCAAAATTCCAATCAAATCCTTGCGAACCTAAATCAATAAAAGCACTTAATTTAGGTACACTATATGATTTTGAAAGGTTGTACAAATGCTGATTGATACTGCCCGCAAGTTTGAGTTGTTGCAACTCTTCCCTTTGGTATATATTGGAAGTATCACCCAGATAGCTCGCTTCTTTTTGATAATTTTTATCGATAATAATTGTAGTATTTAAGTCTTTGTTGAGCAAAAAATTAAAATAGGCTTGCCCTGAATGCGCATCTTGCTGTGCATTTTCGCGTAAGGATTCAAATTTAGTAATCTCGTTTTCGGCTCGCAATACAACAGTACGATTGACTTTGTCATTTTTAAATAAAGACTCATTTATGCGCTTATTTTCCCTGACCAAATCAAGGGTCGCTTCATAAATCTTGACTGCTTCCATAGACTGCAAATATTTGAAATAAGCTACTTGTATTTCTTTTGCTAACTCCCGTTTATATAAATCTATGACTACTTGTTGCATAGCTACCTGCTCTTTTTTAATCCTACGATTATATTCAATCTCGACATTGAGCAAAGGCATTGTAGTTCTAAATTTTGTATCATAAAAATTATTTGGATTAAGCAAAATACTTTGATTCTCTAATTGCGGAAAACTATTGCTATTAGTAAGTTGATTTAGAGACTCATATACAGGATTGAGCAAATCACCCGCAGGAAAATCTACCGTTCGACCGCCACCAGCTAAAAAATAATCGGCTTGAAAACTTAATTGGGGCAGGAACAGTGTTTTTGCTTCTTTGAGTGCATAAATACTTTTTTCTAAGGCAAACCGCTGCTGCTGAATGCTTTGATTGTTAGATAAACCCTCATGGACATACTGCTCGAGCACTATCTGCGAAAAAGCAGAGGGTAGCAATAGCAAGTATAGATTAAATAGGTATAATATATTTCGCATTGAATTAGATTATTTAGGAAAGTTTACATTACTTTTAATATCATTTATTTGCACGACATGACGTTCTAAATGCGCTGACATTAGCAGCAGTGTTTGATATAAGTCAATCGGACCAGTGAGCGGATGCCTCCAAAAGTGATTTCGTAAGTCATCTTTGGTGGTTTTTAAATAAGCAAGCGTTGTTTTTCTTTGATTTTGAAATGTTTCCAATGCTTCTTGTGCTGTTTCGAATCTATGCGTAGGCTTAAATACTTCAGGACTTTTAGCCCTCCACTTTCTATTCGTCATTTTGGGTTGTATCTGTACGTCCCGAATTTTTATCTTACTTCTTTTACTTGGGTTCGGGGGCTTTTGCATTTCCTTTGCCAATATTTGCGAGAACTCCAACTCAGCCAGTGCAATATGCTCGATACATTCTGCAATCGTCCATTTATGAGGCGCAGAGCGATAATTTAATTGTTGTTCGTTAAGTCCTAAAAGGGTGTTATCTAATAGTTCCAAAGAATTAGAAAGAACTTGATACACTTCTTTTCGTTCTATATTTGTTAGCTTCACTGTGCTATCCTCTGCTTTTTGCTTAATCACTTCTAACCAGTGTTGATGAAGATTTAGTAATTTATTAGGTTGGAATACTTTTTGTAAAAAAGTCAAAAAGCCATTTTGAGCTTCGGCAGTTATCAGCTTGCAACCCTTTTGTGTAGGCACGATGAGCCAGGCGTGGTAAGCCTGCAAGTTTTTAGATTCGACTTGCCAAGCCATTCTTGATGGAGCAATAAACTCTTTAATTTTTGGGGTCAAGTCAAGCCCCATGGTTTTCAATTCGAAGGCAACATTATTTTTTAAGATATTAGTCGTACTATCTAAAATAACTACGGGTTTTTGCACGCCTTTGTAAAAAGTATGCCATTGCTTGGCATCGATGAGAATGTCCCAAACTTCTTGTGGGGAAGCATGGATATCTATTTCATTATAGATATAAAATTTAGACTTTTGAGGGTCAAAATCTTGTGGCCAATGTATTAAATTGGTTTGGGCGTTATACTTTTTAGTCTTGAATTGCCCAAATACTTGAAACTGAAAAGTGAGAAAAAAACAGAGAAAAATAAACTTTGTAACATATACCATAATCGTCTTTTTTTTAAAGTTTGATATAAGATTATGTTACAAAGGTAAGGAGAACCAAGGTGGAGAAACGATAACAAATGTTTAGACTTTTTTTATAGGTCAGTTTTTTTTAAACGACTTAAATGCACGGGAGTTATGCCTAAGTAAGAGGCTATCATGTGCTGAGGAACACGATTATGAATATTAGGAAAAACCTCCGTAATGCTATCATACGTTGGTTTGGGGTTGTGATGTTGTTTTTTTTTATTCGGTTTTCTTGATTTATAAAATAAAATTATTCAATAAGTAGCCCTTTGGTAGGTACTTGGTTTAAGTTTTTCTTAACCC
>JAFIER010000280.1 GCA_020832465.1 Bernardetiaceae bacterium | reverse complement strand
ATACTCAAGACTGCCACACGAACCCATTCTGTTGTGCCTTCTTTCTGACGGTATAAAGCATAACGCTCAGCATTAGGAGAAGCCGTCCAAGATAACAAAATATCATAAGGACTTTGCGCTACTGCTGTAAAAAAGCCTACGGGTTCAGCAGAAGGTACTGTACCTCCTCCGCCACCACCAGTAGGAGTACTTGTTACGGTTACTTCGAACGTACAATCTACACTATTGCCCGAAGCATCGGTTGCCGTTAGTGTTATTTCGGTTGTACCGATAAGTGTTGTACCCGCAGCTGGTGTTTGCGTTACGCTCACACTGCAGTTATCATCTGCCGTAGCCATGCCTGTGTAATCCATAAGCTCATCATCTGTAACCGTCTGGTCAGCTGGGCAAGTAATTGTAGGGGCGATGTTATCCTCTACTGTAATCGTAGCATTGCAAGTCGAGCTATTACCTACACCATCAGTTACAGTAAGTGTAACTGTATTTGTACCCAAATCAGAACAGTCAAATGCTGTTTGAGATAAACTCAAAACTAAGTCGCCGTCTGCGGTGCAATTGTCGCTGCTTCCGTCATTAACTGCCGTGGGTGCAAGTGTGGCGTTGCCCGTAGCATCTAATTGAATCGTTACGGCTTGGCAAACGGCAACGGGAGCTATCGTGTCTATGGCTAAAACATCGAAACTGCAATCCGCACTATTTCCCGAGTCATCGGTTACAGTAAGCGTTACGGTAGTTGTACCAGAATGCGTCGTACCGATAGCAGGGCTTTGTGTTACTGTAAGACCTCCCGTGCCACAATTGTCATCAACTGTAGCCAAAGCCGTATAATCTGGAAGTGCATATTCGCAGTTGGCATCAGTAGCTATGTCTTGGTCGCCTGGGCAAGTGATAGTAGGATCTACTTCATCTACTACTGTAATCGTTGCATTGCAAGTCGAGCTATTACCTGAAGAGTCCATTACAGTCAATGTAACTGTATTTGTACCCAAATCAGAACAGTCAAAAGCTGTTTTAGATAAGCTCAAAACTAAGTCGCCATCAGCAGTACAGTTATCGCTACTGCCATTATTCACTGCCGCTGGTGTAAGTGTAGCATTGCCATCAGCATCTAATTGAATCGTTACGATTTGGCAAACGGCAACGGGAGCAGTAACATCTTCTGCCTCAACGTTAAAATTACACTCTGTGCTATTCCCTGATAAGTCCGTTACGGTTAAAGTAACAAGCGTAACACCTGATTGCAAAGAACCAATAGCAGGAGATTGAGTAACAACTAAACCCGTAGGGCAATTGTCATCAATGGTAGCCAAAGCCGTATAATCAGCGAGTGTATATTCACAGTTCGCATCAGCTGATACCGTTTGTGTAGTTGGGCAAACGATAGTAGGGGCGATAGTATCCCCTACTGTAATTATGGCATCGCAAGTAGCCGTATTTCCATCAGTATCAGATACAGTAAGTGTGACGGTTTGATCACCTAAATCAGCACAAGTAAATACAGAGTCAGATAATACTAAACTAGCTAGTTCCGTACCGCAACCTACAGTACTTCCATTATCTACGTCTAATGCAGATACAGTAGCATTTCCATCAGCATCTAACTGAATGATCACGTTTTGACAAACAGCCGTTACATCTGGCGGAAGTATCTCCATTGTTATGGGTGCAGGATCTATAGGGCAGGGTATATTAGGCTCTACGGTAATGATTATTTTCCAACTTCCGATAGATCCGTTTCTAGGGTTTGATGTATCTACAATAAATAACCGCCAAGCACCATTAGCACTTAAACCGTTAAACTGACTTAAATCGGCTGGTGCTTCGGCTGGGGTTACGAGCCCGGGTCCTGGTGCTGGATAATTATCAGCAGTAGCATCGGCAGTTGGTTGAAATGTATAAACACCCGCTGCAATATTACCTGCAGCAGGCACAGGTCCAGCTGCTGCATCTGAAAATGTAATTGTATTAGGACCTTGTATGTCAGTATTGCCTCCAATTCCAGACATAAGAGTTACCATCGTTCCATCGGGTGCCATAAGCATCACATTAACATCGGAACGTCTTGCATGTACGAAGTTCGTAAATTCTACTTGAACATTCGTAATAACTCCATCTATGCCTGCTCCTGTTACTGTGGAGGGATAAGGTGCAGCTACTCCTACATTTGGAATTGTGATACCTCCACCAGTTAATGTTACATCATAGGGTTCTGTATCTACAACAACCTCTACTACATCTCCGTCATCAAGCGTAGCGGAAACAAAGGTATTAGTAGCAGATGCTGCTCCTTGTGAGACACCATTGACAAAAAATTCATAGGTTACATAATCTGGATTTATACCATCAGGATCGGCAGTAAATGTAACTTCATCACCTAAACAAATAGGATTAGCAGAAGCTTCTAACTCCCCACTAATAATCAAAGACGTTACAACGATAGATGTAGTCTTATCAGTACAATTTATAGCCGATGCAGTAGCTGTTATAGTAGCCGAACCACTAAAATCATCGGCCCATGATACTTCACCAGTAGTTGAATTTATAATACCAGCATCTGCAGGGCTCAAGCTATATACAATCGCATCTGCATCGTCTATTGTAGCAGTATAGTTACTAGTTGTACCAGGGCAAACTAATACATCTCCTGTTAATGATAATGTTCCAGTCATCAAACAAACAATACCGCAATCTGTTGTTCCTGCTCCATTTGTTTGGGATACAGTAATATCTGTTGCCGATCCTGCAAAGTTTGATATCAGCAATACATACACCTGCCCCGATACAGCACCTGTTATATTTGCAACTTCTGTTGCAGCAGGAGCAAAGCTACAATCTAGTGGCGCACTTCCACCTAAATTTGAAGCACAAAGTGCAGATATATCACTGCCCGCAGGGAAAGGCCCCCAGAGTGCAAAATCAATATCTACGCCTGCACTGTTAGTTAGCGTTAACTCGATATCGCCAGACTCATCAATTTCAAAAAAGTACCAAGCGGGATTAGGCCCCGCACTACCAGAACTAGGTCCCATGGTGTAAGTAAGACACCCATAATTAATACCCGGCTGTGAAGTAGAAGCAAATCCACCAGTTGTACCAGCAGGGAAAGTAGCTCCATCGGAGGCACATAGGGCAGTAGCATCAGCACAAGTTGTGGATTGTGCATAAAGTAGCGAGTCGCCTACTCCAAGCCAAATCATCATTGTGAGCCCAATCAATAAAAGTAATTTATTTTTCATAAAGAATAATTTTTAGTAGTACTATACCATGCTTTTGAGTGAAAAAAAAAGTAAATAGTAGTAAGTAAATACAGAAACAAGGTCTTAATACACGCTGTATCAATGGCGTAACATAAAGCTCCTTTTAAAATAAGCCTGCCATTCGACAGTACCCCAAGTATTCATTTCCTCGTCAGAAGGAGCTAAACTCATATAAATGCTTTGAGAATCCCAATGCACTAAGAAAATAACATTAGGCTCTTTTAAATCTTCTAAGAAAGATTTAAGTTCGTGCTGATCCGTCATACCAAGTTGGCTTATCGATTGAAGATAAGCAACTTCTAAGTTATTGCTCTCCCCCCTTATTTGTAAATACCCAGAGTTTGACAAATTCAATTTACCTCTACTCTGAGATAAACTATCAGGAATTTGGTTAATAAAACTTACACTTTGAGTATAAGCATCTGCCATAAAAAATAAAGAAAGAAAAAAAACAAGAAATGTTAATTTTTTCATAATAAATTAAAATGGTTTCATAAAATAATAAGATAATACAAGGCTTAAATAGCTGACGAACATCTAAGTAATACACTAAGGTTGATAAAAAACGTAATGAATACGATATTAAAGGCTTTTTACACCTAAAATACTAATAACGAAATTATTGCACAAAATCATACTAAATAAATAAGCAAAGATAAAATACAAGATAAAATAGCCGCAGGTAGTAAATTCTGATCCCTATTATTATAATTAAAACAACTTG
>JAFIER010000097.1 GCA_020832465.1 Bernardetiaceae bacterium | reverse complement strand
TTTAAGTTTTGTGCTTTATTATATTATTCCGTATCGTAAAAAAGTAGTTTTTGATAACTTAGCGTTAGCCTTTCCAGAAAAAACAGAGCAAGAACGCAGGCGCATTGCCAAAGATTTTTATACAAATTTTACAGATTTGATTGTAGAGGCTATCAAAGCAATGAGCATTTCTTATGAGGAGCTCAGCCAACGTGCTGTTATTCCCAAAGAAAATGAGGCTATGATTAGAGATCTTGTCGAGGTGAGAAAGCAATCTATTATCGTACTTGCCACCCATCATTTTAATTGGGAGTGGGTATCTATGGCCGCAAGTCGGCATTTTCACGTACTGCTACGCCCTGTTTATAAAAAGCTCAATAATGCAGCATTCGACGCTTTGATTTATAACATGCGTAGTCGTTTTGGCGCAAGCCCCGTAGAGATGAAACAAACATATCGCATTATTCAAGAGCCTTTTGAAGATAAGCCCCGTGCTTGGGTAATTGTAGCCGACCAAACCCCTTCGCGGTCTCAAAAAAAGTATTTTACTCATTTTTTTGAGCGGCAGACTCCATTTTTTATGGGAACAGCCACGCTACCTCCACTGGTTAATTATCCCGCTTATTTTATCCATATCAAAAAAATAAAACGTGGATATTATGAATATACTTTTGAAAAAGTAGCAGAACCACCTTATGGTCAGACACCCGATTTTAGCATTATAGATAGTTACGCAAAAGCTGTAGAGCGAGCAGTGCGCGAGCAACCCGAGACTTGGCTGTGGTCGCATCGGCGTTGGAAACATAGCAAACCCCTTAGTAATGAATAAGTTGAAAAGTAGTAAAAACAAACAATATTTCGGTCAGAAATATTGTTTGTTTTTATTCAATGTAATTTTCTAAAAGCAAAAAATTTGAATTACAGACTCACGATCCAGTTCCTTGTATCAGGGATATGGCCACGCATAAGACCGCTTAACTCTTTGCTCAATTTATGGCTGAGCTCACGCTTTTCGATAGGGGGGAGTTCGTAGTTATTTCCATCATTACCAATGCTAATAATATGAGATATGGTGGCGGCTGTACCTACACCAAAAGCCTCTTTTAACGTTCCATTTTCTATGGCTTGTATAAGTTCGCTAACACTTACGGCTTTTTCTTCAACATTGATTCCCCATTCTCTTGCAACCTGAAGTACACTTTTTCTTGTAATACCGTCGAGTATGGTATCACTCACAGGTGCAGTACGCAATGTATTATTGATAACAAACATAACGTTCATCGTACCAGACTCTTCTATGAGTTCATGATTTTTGTGGTCTGTCCAAATTAGCTGATGATAGCCTTCTTCTTGTGCTTTTTTTGCGGGGTATAGCGAACCAGCATAATTACCTGCTGCTTTGGCATATCCAGTGCCACCAGTAGCTGCACGTGTAAAATGCTTTTCAATTTTGACTTTTACGGGTTCGCTATAATAAGCACCTACGGGGCAGGTAAATATCATAAATCGGTAGCATTTAGCGGGTCTTACACCTAAAAAATCTTCATGAGCAAAAATAAAAGGACGGATATATAGTGCACTTGCTTCGGACTTAGGCACCCATTCTCTATCAATAGCAATGAGTTGCTTTAGCCCTTCTAAAAATATCTCTTCTGGGACTTCAGGAATGCAGATTCTTTTTGCAGATTCGTTAATTCTTTTTTGATTTTGGTCGGGTCTAAAAAGATTTATTTTTCCTGTTTTACTATTTCTAAAAGCCTTCATGCCCTCAAAAACAGATTGCCCATAGTGCAATACAGAAGAGGCAGGACTTACAGACATATTTTGAAATGGAACGATACGCAAATCCTGCCACTGCCCGTCATAATAATCTGCTACAAACATGTGGTCAGAATATACTGTACCAAAAGGAATGTGATTAAAATCAACGCTTGCAAGGCGAGAGCTTACAATTTTTTGAATATCTATCTCGATAGTTGTAGGAACATCTTTGACCATTTTCTTTAACGATTATTAGTTATCTATTGGAATTTAATTGATTAAAGCAAGTAGGCTGATAAAACAAAGCCAACAAAAATAATTGAATTGCTAATATAGCAAAAAAAATTAGATAATGCTACGTTAAATCTTTTACAATATGGTATTTGTTTTGAAAACAAGCACCTAAATACAAAAAAAGACCATTTTGTATGATAATTGTATTTGGTTCAGCGAGCTCCTTGCTAATTTTAGCAATACTTATCTAAGCCCTATTATCTTCTACGCTTTTTTTTGCGTTTAGGCTTTTTGCCTAATCCTTTTACACGTTGTTTTTTTCGAGATTTATAGGTAGCCTCTTGTTCTTTTAATGTTTGATCCATACTCTTTTTGCCATCACCAAAAAGCACTGCTGGATCTGAATCACGATAATGTGGACAGGTCGAACGTTTATGACAACTACTCATAGCAATCAATAAAATGAGCAGCAAAAAAACCAAAAATTTATTTATATAAGTTTGCAAATTTGTAAACATATAGCATATAGTAAGTAGGTGGAAAAAATAACTACAACTACGATTGCAAATCTACATTGCTAATCATAGAAATTAGGCCAAGTAATGGCTTATTGATCGCACAATAATTATGCTGTAATTTGTATATATACCCAATTCAAACAACTATTTAAAGCTACTGCTATAGACACAACTCGTGATTTAAACGAAAATAGGTTAATTTTAAGAGGAAGGTATTGCCGGTAAGTTATTGATTATGAAAATTTTAATTTAAAGTAAGTAAAATAGATTTGCTGATAGCTCTAAATTTTTTGATAAAAATTTGCATACCTTTTAAAAACTTCCTACCTTTGCTTTACCAAACTTATGGGGGATTAGCTCAGTTGGCTAGAGTGCTTGCATGGCATGCAAGAGGTCACCGGTTCGAATCCGGTATTCTCCACGCAAATATAGCTTAGATTTAGTTTATGTAGTTCAAATCATACTACTATACACTTTTCCATAGCGTGGGATTTGCAAACCCCACACTATGGAAAAGTGGGCTTAGAAATAACATTTCTGAGAGAAGTGTTATTTCTAAAACTTTACAATTCAGTTGCCGTCAGTTGCTGATTGAACTAAAAAACTAAATCTGTAGCTTGAGTACAAAATTAGTAGCGCATCTTAAATGTATTGATTTAGGTTGCGCTTTTTTATTCGAATGGTTATTGCAGTTGGTATTTTAGTGTATCTTTGCCAACTACAGTAGTCATTTTTTTCATTCTCAACGTGCCAGAAAAAAATCAATTTTTATTTGCAAATTTGAAAAAAGATTTTTATGTTTGTGCTGTGGGGTACTGTTATAGCGCTCCTTCTGAAGAAAAGCAATGTAGTTTTCCTTAGCGTAAGCTGTGTTTAAAAATTAGACATGAAGCAAAAAGGTTACTAGGTTGAAAAGTGCCTTAGATAATCTTATAAAAAAATGAAAGAATCAATACATATAAAGAACTTAGGCCCAATAAGAGATATTTTTATTGAGGAGATTAAACCATTAACTGTGTTAATAGGCGAATCAGGAAGTGGTAAAAGCACGCTAATGAAAGCGATTGCCTTATTCAGGTGGCTTTACAAAATGCATAATATTCGTTCATACTTGAAAAGAAGTAAAGTCTCAAAAAGCCCTTTTAGATTTAGAATGGATACCTATTTTAAAGATTGTGGCTTTGATGAGTACTTAAAAAACAATCCTGAAATTATCTATACAGTTGAGTTTTCAGAAGATAGAAAATATACGCTTCAATTTGCAAAAAACAAACTAACAGGAACTAGCGACAAAGAGTTAGTTCAAATTCAAGATTTACATTATAACAAACTGAGCTTCATTTCGGAAACTAGAAATATTATTCCACTTTGGGCAGAGAGAGCTGCCTCTCTTGCGGGGGGGCACTTGGGCTTTTACTTCCACGAAGTTTACAATGACTTCAATTTAGCTTCAGATAATATCAAAGACCTTAATATCAATTATTTAAACTTAAAACTGTCAGTTAAAAAAGTTCAGTCAAGTAAAAAATACTTCATTCAAGCGCCAAACAAAGAATATGAGCTAACACTTAAAAACAGTTCATCGGGCACTCAGAATGCAATTCCAGTAACTTTGATAGCTGAACACTTTTCAAAGCACTTTGACTTTGAAGAAGCCTTTAACAGGTCTTTACTTAACTTTCTTTCTAAGACCGATAATTTGACTGACTTCAAACCCGTTAAAAACCTTGGTGACATCAAAAAGAAATTGTTTATCCACATTGAAGAGCCTGAACTAAGCCTATTTCCAGAAGCTCAATGCGAATTAATAAGTGATTTAATTTCTAAATGTTTTGTATCCAATGCTAATTCAATAGATTTAATTTTTTCAACCCATAGCCCGTATATCATAAATCATTTGAACCTACTAATCAAAGCATACGATTGCAATCAATTAATTGACGGAGCGAAAATTGAATTTGAGAAGGTTGCGGTTTATCAAGTGGATGAGGGGAAAATCGAAGATTTGATAGTTAAGAATCAAAGAATTATCAATACTAATGCCTTGTCAGATACTATTAATAACATTTACGATAAATACAATCAATTAGATAAAGATGGAAGACTTATTGAGAAATGATTTCACAGCTCATTATGGTATTCCTGTTTGCACTGAACCAAATTTGGTAATTCAAACAAGCGAGACATACTTTGAGATTGAAGATACAACTACAAAAGAAATTACTCTTCATAGGACTGATGGAGAAGGTATGGCGCGATTCTCTAATCCAAATTCATTAGTAATTACGATTGCAAATTATGACAAGTTTGTAACAAGCTTGCCCATTCATTTTCAAAATGGCAGGAAGAGATGCGATATAATTGTATGTGATGACGAAAGAAACTTAATTTTTGGCGAAATAAAAGACAGCCCAAATATTAAGCAACATAGAAAAAAAGCTAAGAAACAATTATATGAATCACTAACTACTCTTTTGGCTGTTCCACAGTTTTTAGCACTCTCAAATAATAAGATTGTAAAAAGGTGCTGTTACTTTAACAAGCAGACAAACTCACCAGCTATTTTAACAGCGACCACAGCATTTAACAGACTTTCAACAATTTTTCAAGACGGATTTCAAATGAGCCATCCCGGAATTGAAGGACATAATTTTGAATTTTGGGAATATTTAGGTGGTCATACATTTACTTTAACATAAAAAACGAACGCCATAACAGTCATTGGGCTCAATAGCGGGTGAAGTAATCTATTAAACATTCTAGCTCGCATCAACATTTGTGATGCATTGACAGTTTTGTACTCCGAAATACGCCAAATAAAAATACAAAGCGAAGCATAATTGAATGTAAAGAAAAACGACGGACATTGAAAATAACTTCATTCATATTGACTATTTTAATTCAGTTTCTATCAGTACTAAAACTTAAGCTATTAGACAATTTTGCTCTAATAATTATGATATTACTTGTTTAGCTATCGGAATTTTAATAAAATTGCTTAGTACAACAAATTCAAATATTCAAAAAATTGGCTGGGGTTTGTTATTCGGCTCATTGACTTCTTTGACGCTGATAATTTTATTTATGATTTGGTTATCATTTAATTTTCCAAAATAATCTTTATAGGACTTCAATAGCAAGCCAACAACATTGACAAAAGAGTTGAATGGATAAAATTTGACAAAGGAATTAACAAGCGTTTTGTATCAAGCTCAGTGCTGACAGACAGCCAAGACAAAAAAATGACTAAAAAAAAGATAGTAAAGCTTAGATTTTTAATTCTATTTTTGGGGGGACTTTTAGCTTATTTTGTACTTAATAAAAAAGACCAAAACCAAATAATTGTAACAGTGGACAATTCGATTTCCTTAGATAAAATTCAGATTGACCAAGGTTTTTACTTTGTTGACGAAGTTTCAGACGAAAATCTAATAAAAAAGGGGCTTGAAAAAGTGATTTATAGGGACAGTAAGGCGACAAACATTGAGACTATTTGTGGAGAAAATGATTTTCTTGTTGTTTACAACAATGAATATTATACCATAATGCGACATTTTATTCCCAACGACTTTTATGACGGAATACCTAAACCACACACATACAATTTTGATTTTAAGAGAAAGGGAGGTAAAATAAATTTAACATTGAGCATCGAAGGCGAAAACGATGAACAATTTAACAAGGTAATGGTAAAAATTGCAGACGCTGACAATAATATTTGGGGTAGCCAGAAAGTTGAAAAATGATAATATGGTATGTCTTGAACTACACAGCTAATTTTTAGCCTATAACCAATAGTTTTCAAAAAACTGTGAGTGCCGAAGCGCAAATTGATTTACCAACACTGCATGCGCCCATTTGAAAAGGCCTACTTAATTGTACGCAGGGGAAAAAATCGTAGGCGAACAAAAAAAACATCAAAGCTACTTTTCGTGTTATAGAGAACAAAACAATAAAAATATGCAAAAAAAAAGTAGTTCTCTGAAAATATTACTCACAGGCGCAACAGGCTATATCGGCCAGCGTTTGATACCTGTTTTATTAGATATGGGTCATGAGCTTTTTTGTTGTGTAAGAGATGCCAGCCGCTTCAAAAGTAGGTACAAATCAGACAAATTGCACGTTATAGAAGTAGATTTTTTAAAAGTAGAAACACTATCCCAGATTCCAAAAGATATTGATATTGCTTACTATTTAATTCATTCTATGTCTTCGGGGAGTGATGATTTTGAACAAATGGAACAGACCTGTGCAAAAAACTTTAAAATGCGTATAGCACAAACTTCAACACGGCAAATCATATACCTAAGCGGAATTGTCAATGAAGAACAGCTTTCCAAACACTTAGCATCACGCAAAAATGTAGAAACTACACTACTCGAATCGCAAGTACCACTTACAACTTTAAGAGCTGGAATTATTGTAGGTTCGGGAAGTGCATCTTTTGAGATTATTCGCGATTTAGTAGAAAAACTGCCCGTTATGATTGCACCTCAATGGCTTAAAACCAAATGCCAACCTATTGCCATTCGAAATGTAGTAGAATTTTTAGTTGGTGTAATTGCCCTTGAGCAAACTTATAACAAAAACTACGATATCGGCGGTCCTGATATTCTGACATACAAAGAAATGCTCCTAAACTTTGCTAAGGCACGAGACCTTAAAAGAAGCATATACGTCGTCCCTGTCATGACTCCCAAAATCTCTTCCTATTGGCTTTATTTCGTTACAGCTACATCTTATGCCTTAGCTCAAAACTTAGTAAGCAGTATGAAAACGGAGGTCATTTGCAAACCCAATAATTTAGCGCATATTTTGAATATTGATTTACTCGATTACGATACTGCCATTCGCCTTGCTTTTGATAAAATCGAGCAAAATCAAGTGCTCTCGAGTTGGAAAGATGCACAAACAAGTCGTATTTTCAAAAAGGGTATTTCGCATTATATTCAAGTGCCAGTCAATGGTTGCTTCAAAGATATACGTATCCGTGATGTAAATGATACGGAAAGTACTATGACAAAAATCTGGTCAATAGGAGGTAAAAATGGCTGGTATTATGGAAACTGGCTTTGGGAGTTGCGCGGCTTTTTAGACCAACTTTGGGGCGGGGTCGGTATGCGGCGGGGGCGCAGAAGCGATACAGATATTCTCACAGGAGATGCCTTAGATTTTTGGCGGGTACTTGTTGCAAACAAAGAAGAAAAACGCTTATTGCTTTACGCAGAAATGAAACTCCCAGGAGAAGCTTGGCTCGAGTTCAGAATCAATGAAGATAACAAACTGACACAAACCGCCACTTTCCGCCCACTCGGTGTGCTTGGGCGTTTGTACTGGTATGCCGTCCTGCCTTTTCACGGCTTTATTTTTAAAGGTATGATTGATAATATTGTGAAATAGGGGGGCGAGTGCTATTAGAAATAACATTTTTTCAAAAAATGTTATTTCTAATTTTATTGCATTATTCCTATAATCAACAAAAATATGCCACTTAGACATTACTCAAAAAAACATACACGCTTTGCCATAAATATTACACTAAGGATAAGGGTTATTTTGAAAGATGTGTTATTTCTATAAGTTCTGAAACAACCTAAGTCGATTTACAAACTTGACGTACACACGATATTCAAAACAAAATAACTATATTTGTCGCTAACAAAAGAAAAAATAAATATGCCTACACTCCACTGGATAGGAAAAGAAAAGGTTGTTGCACACCATCAAGATGTGCCATATCGCGTATTAGCACACAAATATGGGTTTAATGCCAAAAATGGCGAACAAAAAGACCCGACAAAAAGCGGAAATAAAATCATTCACGGCGACAACCTCGAAGCCTTAAAAAGCCTCCTGCCCGAATACGAAGGAAAAATAAAGTGTATCTACATTGACCCTCCCTATAACACAGGAAACGAAGGCTGGGTATATAACGACAATGTAAACCACCCCAAAATAAAAAAATGGCTCGGCGAAGTAGTAGGCAAAGATGGAGAAGACCTCACCCGACACGATAAATGGCTCTGTATGATGTATCCCCGATTAAAACTTTTACACAAACTCTTGGCAGATGATGGAGCAATTTTTATCTCGATTGATGATAACGAACAGGCAAATCTGAAATTGATGTGTGATGAAATTTTTGGGGTAAGGAATTTTATAACTAATGTGATTTGGGAAAAAAATTATTCTCCTAGAAATGATGCCAAATATTTTTCTGCTGCACACGATTTTATTATATGTTATTCTAGAAGCAAAGAAAATTGGAAAAGAAATCTAGCACCAAGAACCGATAAGCAAAATAAATTTTATAAATATGATGATGGTGATGGTCGAGGTAGTTGGAGACCAGATAATGTTTTAGTAAAATCTTTTTCCGAAACAGGTGTGTTTGGAATAAAAAATCCTACAACAGGAAGGATTCATTTTCCGCCCGACGGTAGCTGTTATCGATTTAATGAAGAAAAATCTAAACAAATGCTTTTAGACAATAGATTTTATTTCGGCAAAGACGGTAAAGGAAAGCCTCAACTAAAAAGATATTTATCCGAAGTAAATCAAGGTGTTGTTCCTCAAACCATTTGGAAATATGACGAAGTATCTCATAGTCAGGGCGGTAAAAAAAGACTAAATGAAATTATAAGCGGTAATGTTTTTGATAGTCCAAAACCAAACGAATTAGTTGAAAGAATTCTACAAATAGCCTCTGATAAAAACTCTATTATCCTCGACTCCTTCGCAGGTTCAGGCACTACCGCTCACGCAGTATTGAATTTGAACAAA
This sequence comes from Bernardetiaceae bacterium, assembly GCA_020832465.1. Taxonomy (GTDB): domain Bacteria; phylum Bacteroidota; class Bacteroidia; order Cytophagales; family Bernardetiaceae; genus JAFIER01. Next base: position 20,125 of record JAFIER010000097.1, on the reverse strand, counting down.
CAAGACGGAGGTAATCGGAAATTTATTTTGGTAGAAATGGAAGATTACGCCAATGACATTACTGCCGAGCGCATAAAGCGTGTAAGCAAAGGCTACGGCACGGGCAAAAAAGCTGTAGCAGGCACAGGCGGGGCTTTTGATTTTTACGAATTGGGCTTGCCGCTTTTTGATGAAAACGAAAACTTAAACGAGCAGGTGGGCATAGAGAAAATCAGAGAATATATCTGGTTTTCAGAAACCCGTACTTCGTTTACCGAACCAAATAAAGAACCTTATTTTTTAGGTAAAAAAGACGAATCGGTCTATTATTTTGTTTATGAGAAAGACCGTTTAACCACTTTGGATTATGACGCTTTGGAACTCATCAAAACCAAAGGCGAGCAATACATTATTTATGCTGACAATTGCTTATTGCCTAAGGATTTTATGGCAAAGAAAAATATCATTTTCAAAAAAATACCAAGAGATATTACAAGATTTTAATGGTGAATGATAAATTGAGCTATTTCCATTTTGGAAACAACTGAAAAAAAATAAAAAATATGAGTGATTTAGTACCGAAACAAAACAGCTTTATTTTGTACACCACACCAGAAGGCGAGGTGAAATTAAATGTGTTATTAGAAAACGAGACTATTTGGCTTACTCAAGAGCAAATGAGTCAGCTTTTTGACCGTGAAAGAAGTGTAATTACCAAGCATATAGGCAATGTTTTCAAGGAAGGAGAATTAGAAGAAAAAAGCAATGTGCAAAATTTGCACATTAGTGGTTCGGACAAGCCAGTTAAGTTTTATAATTTGGATGTAATCATATCTGTCGGTTACAGAGTAAAATCACAAAGAGGCACACAATTTAGAATTTGGGCTACCCAAACCCTGAAAGAGTATATCATCAAAGGTTTTGTGATGGACGACAACCGCTTAAAACAAGGTGAAGCGGTCTTTGGTAAAGATTATTTCAAGGAGTTGCTGGAGCGTGTTCGTTCCATCAGAACAAGTGAACGCAGAATTTATCAGCAAATCACCGATATTTTTGCCGAATGCAGCATTGATTATGACCCCAAATCGGAAATTACCAAGAATTTTTACGCGCTGGTGCAAAATAAGTTTCATTTTGCCATTACGGGGCAAACGGCTGCCGAAATTATCTTTAAAAACGCTGATGCCACAAAGGAAAATATGGGATTGACGACTTGGAAAAATGCACCCGACGGCAGAATATTGAAGTCTGACACTTCTGTTGCCAAAAACTACTTGAAAGAAAAAGAGATTAAGCAATTAGAACGCACCGTATCAAGCTACTTTGATTATATCGAAAATCTGATTGAGCGAGAAAACACTTTTACAATGAAAGGTTTGGCAGAAAGTGTAGATAAGTTTTTGAATTTTAATAATTTCAAAATTTTAGAAGGCAAGGGAACAAAGTCGCATAAAGAGGCTATTTCCAAAGCAGGAGCAGCCTACGACGAATTTAATAAGACACAAAAAATTGTTTCTGATTTTGATAAACACATCAAGAAATTAAAAAAATAGGCTATGGAAGCAATCAAAATACAAAACCTGCCACCCGGCGTAGATTGTGAGTCCGTGGCTATTTTAAAACAACTCAACAAAGCTTCACGCGCTTTGGGTCAGCTAAAGGGCGAGGTTTCCAAAATACCGAATTCTCAAATATTGCTTGATACACTTACGCTGCAAGAAGCAAAAGACAGTAACGAGATTGAGAATATTGTTACCACCGATGATGAAATTTACCAAGCCAGCATTGACGAAGCTGTGGCATCTGTAACGGCAAAAGAAGCCCTTAATTATTCGAATGCTATAAAATTAGGATTGGAGATTGTTCGCAACAAAGGTTTGCTAACCATAAATGATATTTCCAGAATCCAACATATTATTTCACCCAATAACCCCATTCGGAAAATACCTGGAACGGTTTTAAAAAATCCAATTACACAGCAAGTGGTTTACACGCCACCGCAGTATTATGATGAAATAAAAAGCCTGCTCGATAATTTAGAGCGGTATATCAACCTGCCTGAATTTCACGATACAGATCCTTTGATAAAAATGCCCATTATCCATTTTCAGTTTGAGAGCATTCACCCCTATTTCGACGGTAACGGCAGAACAGGACGTTTACTAAACATCTTGTATTTGGTTCAACAAGGTTTGTTGGATATTCCTGTACTCTATCTGAGCAGTTACATCATTAAAAACAAAAGCGATTATTACCGCCTATTGCAAGAAGTACGCACCAAAGGCAGTTGGGAAGAGTGGATTGTCTGGATGTTGAAGGGCGTTGAACTGACAGCCAAAGAAACCATTGTGGTAGTCAATAAGATAAAATTGTTGATGGACGACTACAAAAAGAAAATACGAGGCAGTTTTAGTTTTTACAGCCACGATTTGATAAACATTCTTTTTAAGCATCCTTACACCAAAAACAGTTTTTTGGAACGTGAACTAAAAGTACATCGCAAAACTGCAAGTAGCTATTTAAATACATTGTCAGAAGCAGGTTTACTGACCAAAGTAAAAATATGGAAGCATAACTATTACATCAACGAACCATTATTACGAATATTAAAAGAAAGATAAAGCGTATGGAGTTAGAAATAAGTTTAGAATTTCTCGTGGATAAAAAATCAGTCATTTTTATCCACGAGAAATTATCAAGGCTAAAAAACATGCTTCTTTTATCCTTGATAATCTATTTTCCACATAAAAGTGGTAATTCTTGTTTACGAGAAACCATCGCAGACAGCTATTAACCTATTTTTATGCACAAAAATTCATCCTTTATAATAAAAAAAACGTGGAATTAAAAAGTTATCAACGAAAAGTTATTCAAGATTTGGAAGAATACGTGAGCTATCTTCAAGAGCACAAAAACTTGAAAAAGGCTTTTGATACATATTGGGAAGATAAAATCGGTCCGTATAATCCGTTGGAGGGTACAGGAATGGATTCCTATAAAAATAATATCCCTTCAACGGCTCATGTTTGCGTAAAAGTACCCACAGGAGGCGGAAAAACTTTTATTGCCGTCCATGCTTTGCATTCTATTTTCTCGGCTTATGATTCCAATAAGCCTAAAGCCGTAATTTGGTTAGTACCTTGGAGCAACTTATTGCAACAAACCGTTGATGCACTTTCTAATCCCGAACACCCGTATAGGCAAAAACTCAATACGCTGTTCAATCACCGAGTGGAGGTTTATCAAAAAGAAGATTTATTGCAAGGCGCAAACTTTAACCCAGCGGTGGTAAAAGACCAGTTGAGTATTATTGTCATGAGCTTTTCCAGCTTACGCGCAAAGAAAAAAGAAGACCGGAAGGTTTATCAAGAAAATGGGCAATTAGAATCTTTTGTATCGCAATACAAAAATAGTGAGCATATTTTAGAGGGTATTGACGATACGGCACTTATCAACGTTATGCGTTATCTCAACCCAGTTTTAGTAGTAGACGAAAGCCATAACGCCGAGAGCGATTTGAGTGTGGATATGCTCAAAAACTTAAATCCGTCATTTATATTAGATTTAACAGCTACTCCCAAAAAAAATAGCAATATCATAAGTCTTGTGCCTGCCATATCATTGAAAAATGAAAATATGGTAAAAATTCCTGTCATTGTGTACAACAATCATGATAAAACGGAAGTCATCAACAACGCTTTACACCTGCAACGCAAATTAGAAAACCTTGCGAAAAAGCAAGAATCGGAAGGTGGTAAATATATCAGGCCTATCGTACTTTTTCAAGCCCAATCCAAAACTAAGGAAGACAATACAACTTTTAGAAAGTTAAAAAGACAATTGTTGGATTTAGGTATTCCTGAGAAACACATCAAAATCAAAACTGCTGATATTGACGAACTCAAAGGCATTGATTTGATGAGCAAGGAATGCGAAGTTCGCTATATCATTACTATCAACGCCTTGAAAGAAGGGTGGGATTGTCCGTTTGCGTATATCTTGGCTTCATTGGCAGATAAATCAAGTGCGGTTGATGTGGAGCAGATTTTGGGTCGCGTATTGCGTCAGCCTTATGTACAAAGACACAAATCTTTTCAGTTAAACCTTTCTTATGTTTTAACCGCTTCTGTCAAATTTAACGAGACTTTACAGAGCATTGTCAAAGGTCTGCAAGCCTCAGGATTTAGTGAAAAAGATTATCGCAAGCTCGATACAATAACCGAAGAAAAAAATAAAACGCTTACTTCTGACTTCGGAGAACCTCTCTCATTTCCAGAACAAAAAATGGAGGAGCAGGAAGATATTGATAAAAATAGAGTTACCTTCGACCCCAGTGCAGACAATGAGAGAGACGAAAAAATCCCCGCCCTTGAAGCGATACAAGCTACCGCAGAAAAAGAAAGCCGGGAGTTAGAAAAACAATTAGGGCAGCAGCCCGCTGACAAAAATATACTTCAAGAAATGGGTACAAAAGTAAAGCGTTATAAAGTCAAAGAATCGCACAAAAAGATAATTGATAAAATCGAGTTTCCGCAGTTCTTTATCAAAGTAACGGCAAGCGATATTTTCGGCACAGATGAAGAATTGCTAAACCGTGAGTCATTGCTCAAAGATTTCAAACTATCAGACGAAGATATTAAGATTGATTTTGATAAAATTTCTTCTGATTTGTATCGCATTGACATAGAAGAAACGATAAAAAACGAATATCGCCCTTCTTTTATTAAGATTGAAGATACTGATGTAAAAAATCCAATCGTAGAATATATTTTAGCCAAGCCTAAAGATAACCAAATAATCGAAATTACACACCAAATAGTCAGTATCATTGGAAATATGTATCCGATTCCTGACCAAGAAATTAAGAAGTTTGTGCGCCGCATTTTAGGTAGCATGAGTACGGAGCAGTTGAGAGATATTTTAGTCCGAAAATGGAGCTACACCGAAAAAATCAAAGCTAAAATCCGTCAGTTATCTGATGCTTATGCAGAAGTGCGTTTTATGGATATGCTAAAATCCAAAAAAATCAAGACCAAAGCCAATTGGAAATTAGGCAACGAAATTGTGCCGGGAAATACGAGTTCCTCGATTGGAAATTCGCTTTATGAAAGAGAAGGAGCAATGAACGGATTTGAAGAGCGAGTGGCTATGGAGCTTGGAACTTCTTCAAATATTGTCTTTTGGCATAGAAATTTAGAACGTGGAAAAGGTTTTTATATCAACGGATTTAAAGCCAACCACTACCCAGACTTTATTATGCGCACAAAATCGGGCAAAACAATTTTGATAGAAACCAAAGGCGACCACCTCGACGGTTCGGACAGCGAAGCAAAATGTCGACTTGGCAACGAATGGGAAAGACAAGCAGGGCAAGATTTTGCCTACTTTATGATTTACGACAAAAAGGGAGTGGACAACGCATATACATTGGATAAAGCAAAAGAATTGATTAGCGGTATGTAAGTAGCATACGTTAAAAAAATACGAAAAAGGAGCGTTTTTAACCTAAAAAAGAGATAACTTTGGTAGTGTATAACAAGTAATGCTTAGAACTAACAAACAGTTCTTTGAGAACTGCTTGTTTTGAAAGACTTTGAGCATTACATCTTTAAGACTACCATAACTTTAAGTATAATTTTTTTTGACAAATAAATTTTTCCCTCCAGAAATAACATTTCTTTGAGAAATGTTATTTCTGGAAGGGAAAATATACAATAGCATGGTAAATTATGAAAAAAGGAAAATACAAGTATGTCGTAATGGTTGACGATAATTATCACTACGCAGACGAAGATGCGAGGTATAAGTACGGTGAGTATGACACGCCAGAAGAGGCGATTCATATATGCAAAAAAATCGTCGAGAACTCTATTAAGTATAAAGCAGGAGTAACAGCCAAGCAATTGCTGTCAGATTATACTATGTTCGGAGATTCGCCCTTTGTACTCGGCGGTGGAGTGCATTTCAGTGCTTCTGATTATGCTAAGGAGTATTGTGAAAAGATTTGTACACAAGACCAACAGTAATATTTTAATGGTGTCAGATACTCATATCCACCATCAAAGACGGTTTCAATACCTCTTTGACGGTTGGGTGTAAGGATTCATCACTATGCTTTTGAAATCACCTCAAAAGCCTCTTCATATTTTTGCATTACAGCCTGCCAATCAAAGTATTTTTTTGCATAAATTTTACCTTGCACACGGAGGTGTGAGCGCAAGGCTTTGTCTTCAAGAAGTTTTTTGAGCTGTCGCACTATATCCTCTTCATTATTTTCTTCGAAAAGCAAACCATTTTCGCCGGAGCAAATAACAGAAGGAATTCCCCCACTATTTGCTGCCAAAACTGGTAAGCCAGCTGCATTAGCTTCGCACAATACACGCCCCATTGTCTCGGCATCGGCAAATCCTGTAAGCAAGTTTTTATACACACGGCTTGCCAAAACCAATAAATCAGATGCCCAAAAATAAGGCATAACCTCCGCATGCGGAATGCTACCCACAAAATGCACAGCATTACCCAGTTTTAGTTTCTTAAATGCCAAACTTTGTAGTGAACTTAGCTCCGGACCGTCCCCTACAATCACAAAGCGAGCCTGCGGAAATGCCTGATGCAACTCGGCAAAAGCCGGTAGCAAAAAATGAATATTTTTTTTACGTACCAATCGCGAAACACTCAAAATAACAAAATGATGAGGCTCAAAACCCTGTTTTTTACGCCAAGTAATAGCATCAAAATCCGTAGGTTCTTGAAAATCTGAAACACTCACACCGCCCACTAGCGTCTGAATACGATGACGAGAAACACCCGCTTCTGCCAATTTTTTTGCCGTAAACTCACTATTAGCTAATATAAGTGAAGCACTTTTTGCCGCAAGGAAAGAAGCGTACTTGCGCTGACGTGCCATAAAAATTTCTAAAAAAGAAGGCTTAGAAACCCTTTTTAAAAAACGCTTAAATAACCGCTCAACCGCTGCCTTAGCAAGCAATTGAGAACCAAAATGAAAAGGATAAATAATCCAAGGACGCATAATATCATTACCCACAGAACGGCAGACTACAGGCTTACCCGTCAGACGCTGCAAAATACCATAAAAAATAGTGCTACTATAAACAAAATCAATATCAGAGCACCGAATTTCACGCTCAAGCACACGTAAATTATGCTGATAAGAAATGCGAGATAAGCAGCGATGAATGTCATAAGGCTCGAGTGCATCAAAACTTTGCGTATCCTCATCAGAACGATAAGTAAATACTAACACCTTATGCCCCTCACGAGCAAAATAACGCGCTACTGCCAAAGCCTGTGCCTGCATACCACCAATACTGGGCGGAAACTCCGTCAGAATCATTAAAATATTTTGCATACATCTAATTAAAATCAAAGAAAAACCGAACTGCCAAGGATTGTACATCAAGAATAAATGTTAATTTCAGAAATAACATTTCTTTAAGAAATGTTATTTCTAAGCTCATATTATCAAACAAACATCTGCCCCTCCTCGGCTGCGCCAACACTGACTGCCTGCCCCGCCTCGAAGCGCATAGCCGTAAGCAATGCCAAAGCAGCGTCAAACTGATGCCAATTCATAATTGTAGGCAAAGCACAACCTAAATCTGACTCGAGCTTTTGAATGTAATCCGTAGGAATTTGTTTTTCTTTTTTGTAAATATTTTTATCAAAATCTAAACGCTCTGCTTGCACCTTCGGATAAGCCTCGATAAAAGCTATAGCCGAAAATAAAGCACGCAATCGCATCGCACGCGCCGTAAGCCCCCCCAAAAACATAGGAGACATCGCTCGCCACTGCTTATCTCCTTGACGGTAAAAATAATCCTCACAGCCTTCCAAACCCCGATAAACACCCGGAAGTGAAAGCGGTGCATCAAAAGCAACAAGTGAAGGATTATGCTTTTTCAAAAAAAATGCGATAAAGTCATCAGCAGACTTTTTTTTGATAGATTGTAAAATCCTGATTTCTTGATTAGCATAAGCCGCTATAACGGTAGTGCCAGCAAGCTGCGCACCAAAATCTATTCCGATAAGCATAAGATTAAACAATTGGTTTTTAGCTATTTATTCTAAAACTAACAGTGTTCAGAGCACGGTTAGTTTTAGAATTGAATTTTTGGTAGTCTTAAAGATGTAATGCTCAAAGTCTTTCAAAACTAACAGTTCTCAAAGAACTGTTAGTTCTAAGCATTACTTGTTATACACTACCGAATTTTTAACTATTCAAATAATAAATGGAGAAATTGAGCAAGGAAGCAAAACTTACCCACAGCAAGTACGGAATCATCAGATAAGAGGCTACAGGACGTATTTGCTTGAAAAGATACATCGTAAGCACAATCATAAACCAAAGTGCCACAATTTCAACCGCTGCCCAAAAAGGACTTTCAAAATAAAAAAATAAAAACGACCAAGCCGCATTAAGCGCAAGCTGCACAGCAAACACAATTAAAGCCAAACGTTTAGCCTCGAAACGCACCTCCTGCTCGCCCCATATCAAACCAGCTGCCACTCCCATAAGTATGTAGAGCAGCGTCCACGCAGGTCCGAAAACCCAAGAAGGGGGTTGAAAAAAGGGTTTTTCTATATTGGCATACCAAGTGCCAGCACCGCTCCCCGAAAAATAGCCAGAAGCAAATCCAATGCTTAGGCAAATCACAACACCGAGTATAATAGCTATTATTTTTTCTTTTTGCATGTTTTGATGAGAGTTTTTTGTTTGAATTATATGACACCATACTAATGGACATTCTCCATATAGAAATAACACATCTTTCAACATTCTCAAAGAAATGTTATTTCTAAGCCCATTTTTACATAGCGTGGGGTTTGCAAACCCCACACTATACACAAATGTATGGCCGTATGTGTTTGAAAATATCCTTCAATCTACATATTTTTTGGATAATAACAAAACTCGCTTTGTGTATCGCCTACTTGTTTATACCTTTGTATAGCAAAAGCAAACACCTTCAAGTAGAATTTTAAAAGTACATGAAAGATAGCATAAGAAGCCTACGCAATGAAAGCGAAGGATTTTACAAAGAAAAAGGGAGTAAATTTTTAGCTCACGCTATGCCCGTAGCAAGCGAGGAAGATGTAAAAGAAGCACTCGAGCAACTGCGCACCAAGTACCACGATGCACGCCATCATTGCTATGCCTATATTCTGGGATGGGAAAGCGAACGTTTTCGTGCGAACGACGACGGCGAACCTAACAACTCCGCAGGAATTCCCATTCTCAATCAAATTCGTTCATTCGAACTCTCTGATACCCTTGTTGTCGTAGTACGTTATTTTGGAGGTACAAAATTGGGCGTAAGCGGACTTATTCAAGCCTATAAAATAGCCGCACAAGAGGCTCTTGATAAAGCTGAAATTTATGAAAAAATCAATTACAAACAACTTCAAATCCGATACCGATACGAACAAACCAATGAGGTCATGCGCCTCATAGACCAACACAGCCTCACTATTCTAAATCAAAATTTTGCTGCCGATTGTGAGGCTACTTTGCAAGTGCGTGCCGCTATTTATGCACAAGTAAAGGCAGATTTTGAGGCTTTGTAGCAAACTCATATCGCAAAGAAAAGGACTTTCAACTTCATATTTTTCAAGGTTTTGTATCCAAAAAAAAACAATATAGCCTATCTGTTTTTTATACAAATGTAAATTCAATGCAATTCAGTTTGGTAAATTGACTTAGGTCATTTCAGAACAAACAGTTTTTTCGAAAACCACCATACCACTATGGATAAATGAGCTTAGAAATGAGCTTGAAAATAACATTTCTTAGAGAAATGTTATTTCTGTCTGGCAATTTACCTCACGACAGCCTAATGGCTATACTACTGAAAATAAAGGGTTTAAGTTTACTTTAAAACAATAAAATTATGAAATGCTGTATTTTTTTGATGACATTTGGATTGACTATATTAGCGTTTATGCCTTTGCAAGCGCAGGATTTTGCCTTGATGGGAACGGCTACGGATTTAAAAAATGATTGTATTTTGCTCACACCCGATAAGCCTTATCAAGAAGGTTTGGCATATCATCGACGCAAAATCGACCTCAATCAATTTTTTGAAATTGAGTTTGATGTTTATTTTGGAGATAAAGACGAAGGCGCTGATGGTATTACTTTTGTCATTCATAACGACCCTCGAGGCTACGGTGCTTATGGCACTTGGGGCGAATGTATGGGCTACGGAAGATGGCGTAAAAACTCTTTTTATGGTGATTATATCGCACCCTCTATTGCCATAGAGTTTGATACTTATCAAAATTTAAGTCAGAATGACCCTCCCCAAGATCATATTGCGTACTTAGAAAACGGTACAAACTACCACACTACTTATTTTGATAATAATGACGAAAATTTTAACCTTGAAGATGACCGTTTACATGCTTTTCGTTTGCGATGGAATCCAGAGCTTCATTTATTATCGGTTTACTTAGATGAGATGTTAGTATATGAAGGCACAAAGGACTTAATCAACGAAATTTTTAAAGGTGAAAGCCAAGTAATATGGGGATTTACAGCCTCTACGGGCAGAAAGCACAATAAACAATATTTTTGCTTGAGAAGATGGGCAAAAAGATAAATACCGCGTCATACTACTGGATATTCTCTATATAGAAATAACATTTCTTTGAGAAATGTTATTTCTATAACTTGCTAAACATCAAGAATTAACAGATTTGCGAAAACTGTTAGTTCTGAAACTACCTAAGTCGATTTACCAACTTGACGTACACCCAAAAAAAAACGAGTAAGCAGTTTTATCATTATGATTATTCTACTTACTCGTTTTGTATTTTAAGCTTTGCTATAAAGCACAGCTATTGCAAGGGGCTTACTCTTTGATAACTTTAAAAGTAAAGACCTCACTATGCGTGCGGCATTTTAAAGTATAAAGCCCTACGGGGAGGTCAGATATATCAATCTGTCCGTTATCTTTAAGCGCATACCTACGGATAAGCTGCCCTTGTGCATTATATAAACTTACTTGATAACTATTGATAGCCTCAGGTAGCTTAAACTGCAGCTTTCCGTTTGTAGGATTAGGATAAACCGTAGCTAATTTTGTAGCTTCTGCTTCATTATTGATCGTCAGAATGCGACTAAAAGCAAAAGAATTATCAATATCTACTTGGCGCAGTCGGTAGTAAAGTATTCCTGTTCGTAACTCACTATCGACAAAAGCATAGCGATTATAACCTTGATTTTTGCCCGCTACTTCACCGATTTTAATAAAGTTGTGCCCATCTCGACTGCGCTCTACTTCAAAATGGCTGTTGTTGTACTCTTCGGCAGTTTCCCAAGCCAAGTGTACCTCTTCGCCTTTGAGTTGCCCCTCGAAACTTAACCAAGTAACAGGTAGAATTTCAAACTCAATGCCAATACCAAACTCTGAAAAATCAGTATAACCATTTCTCTGGAATGCGGTAACTCTTGTGCTACCGTACCAATCCCAAGGCGAGGCATTGCGTTTCACTTGCGTACAAAGTGCGGGAGTGAGTGCCCAACCTGCGGAGGGATACTGACGTACGCCATAGCTGCCACCAGTCATAGGTACATCGGGTTCTACATTCCAATAGCCCTCCATTGCCATAAAGGCATAATCTACACCTAACTCTGTAATTATCGGTGAAATAGCCGAAGGTGTAGGCGCAGTAGCATTAAACCTTGCCGTAAGGTGTGAAATACCTACAAGCGCACTTGCAATATTGATGTCTATACGCTCATAAAAAGTTGTCGTAACATCGCCGTCGCTACCCACGGGGAAGGCATAAGAACCTACACCGCTAATGCTTCGTCTCAAATCACCAACCAAATGACCACCGCCTGCACGCACTACCGATGTAACCGCTGGATTCGTAACGTGCAATACAAAACCATTGGCATCGACATAATTAGGTGCACCCGCTGGCATTTCAAATAATAACCTTTGCGCTACATTCGTATTTCCAGTAAGGGTTTTTACATCACTACCTCTAAATTCAAGCTCATGATAATTTTCGGCGCGCAAACTCTGTATGCCTGTGCCATAAAGTTCGACTACACCGCCACTTAGCGTGTAAGTACCAATCTGACCAGGCAACACCGCACCACCTACTTCGGCTAATCTAAATCTACCTCCGCTCATGTTTACGTCTGCGTTGCCGTCAAAACTATGGATTTGCGCATCGAGCGTGCCCCCTGTAATAAACAGTTCGTTCTCCACGGCAAAAGCTGATTGCAAACTCGCTACGCCATCGGTTTTGAGTACCGACATATTGTAAAAGGTTTGCGGTGCGATAGCTGTAAAAATATCGTGATTCAAATCGCCAATAAAAGCCACAGTGCTCGTACCGAAATCAATCGTACCTGTATTATGCGTAAAATTACGAGTAAGCGAGTGCCTATAGTTTTGCAATACAAAATCGGCTTCTACCAGCATCGAGCGGCAGCTCAAATCAGTTTCTAAGGTTGTCTCTCCTGTATGAATTTGATAATCTACTTCTATGTTCACTCCCGTACCGCGATAGCGCGAAGCTGCACCTTTAAACCTTACATCAGCCTCAGGATTCAAACCCGTAGAAATAATTGTACCTTCATTGAGCAAAAAGCCGTGCACATCAATATCGTGTGTAGCATTGTCCTGAATCTCGAGCGTACCATATACGCAAAGATTGCGCACTTCGGCATTAGCAGCATCAATCGTAGCCGTAAAACCTGAGGCGATAATGCCATCAGTTGTCTCATCAGGGACTACACCAGCAGACCATAACGTAGGATCAAACCAACTTCCATTACTGATATTGAACTCATTACCAACTATACCGCCACCACCCGTAGGAATGGGCGTAGCAATAATTTCTATATTATCACCCGCAAAAGAAGGGTCAGTAGCTCCTCCACCTGGGTCGACATTTTGCCAAGCAAAAGCAATGCGCAAATCGGCAATATCCTCGGCATCAGCAGGAAGTACGTACGAACGAGAAGCCCATAAGCCCTGAATAGCACCCGTACAAGGTACATCGCCACAGCAGTTGGTGCGCAAAGTGGGGTCTATAATGGTCCAATTCGTGCCCCCATCGATGCTGTACTCCACTCGGGCTACATCGGAATTAATACCATTATTAAATCCCCAACCGATAAAATCAAAATTCAAAGTAATATCCTGATAGCCTACGGTCGAAATAGCTGGGGTGTAAGAGCGACGGTGGGTGTTGAAAAAACCACCAAAACCAAACTCGAAATATATAGCACCTCCCGCAGCTCCAGTAGAAGTATTTCCTAAAAATATTGTATTATTTCCATTCCCTCCTACTCCACAGCTACCTACTGCTACACCTCCTTCACCATCGCTTATATACCATAAATTAGTAATCCCTAAAAAACCAGGTCCCTGCGCTCCAATATTCTGATTCATCGTCCAGTTATGCGGTCCGCTATCGAAGTCTTCGAAGTAGATTTGTACGGGTGGGAGCGTGCTTGTGCCTCCTGCACTGGTGGCGCATTCGCAATCTACGACTTCGATGTCTTGGCTGAAGCTACTGCTTCCGTTGGCATTACTGACAGTAAGTGTGGCTGTGAATGTACCTTCTGTGTCATATATTACATCGTGCGGTCCTTCTCCTGTGGCGTTAGCTGGGGTAGCTCCTGTGAATGTCCAGTTCCATGAAGTTGGTGTTCCTCCAGTGCTTATATCAGTAAAGGTAATGACCTGGTCGCTACATACTGGATTAGGCACTGCGATGAAGTTAGCAATGGGCGAGCAGTCAGTAAGGATAAGGGTTTTGGTATTGACTAATGAAGTATCGCCTAAGTCATTAACTACTCTCAAACTTACCTCATAGCTACCAGTAGTAGCATAAGTTACAGATGGAAATTCATCAGTAGAGGTTGTAGGCGTTCCTCCGGGGAACTCCCAGAGCCAATTTGTGATACTTGTTCCGCCACCTACTGTGCTTGCGGAGGGGTCAAAGTTGATAGGTGCACCGATGCAAAGTAAATCAGGCGTCCATTCAAATTCAGCTTCTGGGGGCACTACACGCAACTCGATGTTATCAATATTAAAAGATACCCCTACATAATCGGGTGAGACTGTCGTTTGGTCTATATTTCTCCAGCGGAATCCGATGCGTAGGTTTGGAATATCATCGCAGGCGGGGGGTAGTAGCACTTGGGCACGATGCCAAAAGAGCCCGCTCGAGAATCCGTCGATATTAGAAAAAGCATTTTGTTCTGTTGGCGAGGTCGGTACTGGAGGGTGTGTGGCGGTGAGTGGAAGTGTTGTATTTGCAGCATCAATAAAGTTAATATCGATATCTGCAAAGTCGTATTCTATCCAACTTGCTCCTCCGTCTATACTATAGAGTACAGTACCGTAGTCATCTCCGAGCCATCCTCCTGTTTGGTAATCAAACTCGAGGACAATACCAAAACGCCCTGTGGCATCAATATTGGTGTTCATAAGCGCAACGGCATCGGTTATATTTCGCTCACCGACATTAAAAGGATCATAGCCTGTATATCCAGCTGCTAACCCCAGTCCGTCGAAATCAGTACCGGGCTGAATAGTAATCTTGAGCGAGTTGTCTTGAATAGGACCTGTGGGTGTAAAAAAATTGAGGTTATTTATCACCCAAGGGTTAAAAGCGGGATCGTTTAATCCCTGTGCAGGCGTAAGAGCTGCTAGATTGACATTTAAATCCCAAATGGTGGGATTATCAAAATTATCCGTATGAAACGTGCTTTGTGCTTTTGTGTCGCTAATGCTAATTAAAATTAGCCATAAAAAGCCTAATGGTAAGAGGTAATGTTTTTTCATGAATATATTTTTGTTTATTTGATGGGACATTTGTCGTACATTTTTAGATATTACAACAAAACTGCTTACATTTCAACGCATAAGGATAAAAAAAGTTGCTTTATTTGATGTTTATTTTGCAACTTACATGTAGTTTTTTGCATAATATTATATGCGAATAAGAATTAAGTTTGTAATATTGTATTTGAAAGTGGTTGAAATATAAATTATTGATTTGTTATAGCGATTTTATGGATTTAGATAAAAAATATACGATACTTTATGTAGATGACGAGGAGAGTAATTTACGTATTTTTCGCAGTTCTTTTCGGAAGTATTACCAAGTATTGACGGCCATTTCTGCTCCGGAAGGTCGTAAAATATTAGGACAACAGCCCGTACAACTATTGATTACTGACCAAAAAATGCCTTTTGAGACGGGAATTGAGTTTTTGGAAAGTATTATGAATGATTATCCGGATATTGTTCGGATTGTACTCACGGGGTATAGCGATATTGAGGACATAACTCGGGCTATCAATCAATGTAAGATATTTCATTATTTAGTAAAGCCTTGGGATAAAGAAGAGATGAAACTCACGATTGATAAGGGTTTAGAATCTTATCAACTCAAGAAGGATAATCAGTTGCTATTAGCACAACTTAAAGCCTCTAACGAGCAGTTGGAAGAGAAAGTCAAAGCGCGTACTGCCGCACTTATGGCACTTAATCAAGACTTAGAAGCGGCTAAAAATAAAGCTGAGGAGGCTTCTAAAGCCAAAGAGCAATTTTTATCTACGATGAGCCACGAGATTCGCACTCCACTCAATGCTATAATAGGTATGGTACATTTGCTCAAAAAAGACTTATCAACCGAGGAGATAGAAGAGAATCTAGAAATTTTACAATTTTCATCAGAGAGTTTGCTCACACTTATCAATGATATTTTAGATTTAACAAAAATTGAAGCGGGAAAAATTGTATTTGAAAAAATTGTATTTGCGCCCAAACAACAGCTATTCAGACTTGCCGATACATTTAAAATTCAAGCACAAAGCAAAGGGCTATCTTTTGCTGTAAAATACGACGAACGTATTCCTAATCATATTATTGGAGACCCGGCTCGGCTCAAACAAATCATAGGTAATCTTTTGAGTAATGCCCTTAAATTTACTGAAAAAGGCGCCATCACCCTTGATATTACACTTTTAGCCTCTACAAATGAAATGGTAAAAATTGCTTTTGCCGTCATAGATACTGGTATTGGCATTCCAGCGGATAAACTGGCTTATGTATTTCAAGATTTTTCACAAGCCCAAAGCGATACAACACGTAAATATGGCGGTACAGGTCTTGGGCTTGCTATATGCAAACGTTTGGCAGAAAAACAAGGGGGTCGCATCGAAATAGCAAGCCAACTCGGACAAGGTTCAAAGTTTACACTATACCTTGATTTTCATATTGCTACGGAGCAAATAGCACAAGCACAAGCACCTTTGAGTGCGGAAGTATTTGATTTGAAACACCTACAAGTTTTACTTGTCGAGGATAATAAAGTCAATCAAGTTTTAGCCAAAAAATTTCTATCCCTTTGGAAAGCTCAATGCGATATTGCACAGCACGGAAAAGATGCCGTAGAAAAAGTACAAAAGAAAGATTATGATATTGTATTGATGGATTTGCAAATGCCTATTATGGATGGCTACGAAGCTACACGCATTATCCGTGCATTCACACATATCAAGCAAATGCCTATTATTGCACTCACCGCCTCAGCACTTACCAACGAACAGCAAAAAGTAAAGCAAGTCGGTATGAATGGCTATATTATGAAACCGTTTAACCCCGCCACACTTTACCATACTCTCGAGCAGTATATTCAAAACTAAATAAATATGAGCAATCATACTACTTACTATACATTCGCCAGCCAGAAATAGTACTATGATGAGCAATACTATTTTTCAAAGAAAAAAGCCTTGATATTCTCAAGGCTTTGGATATGATGTATAAAACATTGCAATTAGGTTCGCTTACTAGGGAAAGGAATTTTGTTGTAAATATACAAAAGCAAAATACCTACAATGGGAACGATAGCCACGTAAGGGATAAATATCCCTACGGCAAACAAAACTAAAAAAACGACATAAACGGCAATCAAGCCGAGGTCTGGTTTAGAAAACATAGCAGTTTTGGTATTAACAGGTGAAACAAAAATTTTAGGTAATTTTATTTCTCATGTCGTTTGTTGTTTTGGGTGGTCAATAATAGTTAAGGATAGCATTGATTTGTTTAGTTAAGGATTTACAAAATTTTGATACTGTATAAAGCTAAAAAAATTAACTTTACCTCAGTACTTCTTGTTAATCAATGACAAATCAAGTGTAATAGTTCCTTAAAGGGCAAAGGTTTTTCGAATTTATGGTCAGAATAAATATTTGCCATAAGGCGTATGAAGCTCGGCTTATCATCGATATAAATAGCTTCAATAAGTATATTTCCGTATCTCTGCTCGAAGAGCTTATCCTCTTGTGTATTTTCTTTAAAACTTGGTTTGAGGTAGTGCTTTTCTATGGTCTCGATATAGTTTTTGCGTTCATATACTCTTTTGTCAGAAGTATAAAGCAAATAAGGCTGCTGCCCTTCGAGGATTTTATCTTTACACAAATCGAAAAGAAAAGGAAAAGCAGTAGTACCTATTTTTTCAGGGTGATAAGTAATAGCAATACCATTAGAATATGGGGTTTGCAAAAGATGCACTTCCAAACCTATTGATGGCATTTTATTAAATTTAGCTTCATAAGCCCGGGATATGGTAGCAAGTAACACTGCTGTATCAGCCTCTTCACGCCATTTTATATAAGCCTCTTGATACTTTTCATTTCTCTTTAAGGCTTCGGTATAAACGGGAATACGACTTGTGGTAGATTCCTCTTTTTTAGGAAAAAGGCGGTTCAGGATTTTATCAGCAAATGACATGAGATACAAATAATTTGAGTACAAAAAAATAAAAATTATGGGTAAGCATGCGGTATGAGTGATGTATGATACATTCAAATTCTTTGCAACAGAACCCAATGCCTATACTTGTTTTGTCATCGTCTCCTATTTGATAATTACCCTCAAAAAGATACAGTTTTCATGAGTTAAAACAGCTATCTAAGTATAAAGTTTTGTCAATTCAAGTTTTTAATTGTAGTTGTACAAAAACCTTATCCACACAAAAAAAAAGACAAAGCCTAAGCCTTGTCCTTTTTTATATCTGCATAGCTTAAAAACTACGCTACAAGTAAATTTAGCATTTACTCTTTTATCAATTTCTTGATAATCGTATGCGCATCGCCCGTCAAACGAAGGGTATAGCTACCTAGACTCCAGTGGCTCAGTTCTATCTGAACATCGCTTTGTAAATCCGATGAAGACACATGCTTACTAAGGATTAAGCGTCCGACTCCGTCATACACTTCAATAAGTACATCGCCAGTACGGAATACTTGGCTCATACCCGTAAGCGTTACAAAATCATGCGCTGGGTTAGGATAAATATTCACTTCGTGTGACTCCTCTTTATCAGTGCCTGTAATGCTACTTGGGAAAAAGCGGAATGCTGTTGAAGTAGCAGTACAGCCATTTGCATAAGTAACATAAGCACCATAATGACCCTGACCGCGATTCGGTACAATGCGTAACATGCCATCATATTCTGGCAACATCGTGCGAACACCTCGGAAATCATAGAACCATTCGATACTCGTATAAGGCTCTTCACGCTCAAATTCAAGCGCAAGCTCACCCATAGGACGGTCATAATGAACACGAACAATTGGCGCATCTAAAAACGTGATTTCTACACCCTCGCTCTCTACATAACAATCCAAACCAGGGAAAGATATACGAACACGCCAAGTACCACTCGCCTCACGATTACGGAAACTAAGGTTATTGCCTTGGAAATTGCCTACATTATTACCATCGCGAGTCCAACGATAAACAGCACCTGGTATCTGGACAGTAGTCATACTAACCTCCTCATCAGGACAGTACGTATCCGAAGAAAGCTGAATCGCTAACTCCTCTGGTGTAGGTAAAACCAAAACCTCTGCAAAAACTTCATTAGAATAAGCCTCGCAGCCATACTGTGTTACCTTCACTTTATAGTTACCGCTCTCTGTTATCGTCAAATGGTTCGTATCTGTAATGCCAATACTCTGGCCATCTTTATACCATTCGTAAGTACCCTCAGTAACAACCGCCGCACGCAAAAGACCCTCATCGCAGAATCTAAACCTCGTACCTACGATACGAGCCTCAGGAACATGATTGAGTTTGACAAGTATATTTTCACTTGTAAAAGGACAGCCACCACGGCTGATAACCACGGCATAAGCACCCTCACGGCTTACTTCCAAACGGGGCTCGGTTGTCTCCGCAATGCGTCTGCCTTGATACTGCCAACGGTAAGTAACATCTTCGCCCATATCCTCTACTTCTATAGTCGTGAAACCTTCACAAGAAAACTGAAAACGGCCAGTAGTAAGACTCGTAAAGTTTGAAACAGGAGTAACTAAAAGAGTCAAATCAATCGCAGTGCGTGGACGACTTTCATATTTCTGACCCACAGCTGTTACATAATAGCTCATCTGCCCATCAACTGGTGGCGTTGTAAATACGCCTTGAGTCGTTGCAAAGGGCTCTTCGAGCATATCATCGGCAGTTAAATACCAATTATAAAACTTAAACTTGTGCGTACCCTCAAGTCCGATTTGTGCACGTGGATTATCAGAGCAAGCAGGTCGTAATATCGTAACTACAGGCTCTTCCGGATAGGTCGCTTCACGTGCAAAACGAGAAGCAGATGTATTAGTCAAGCGTGCATCTAAACGGTAACGGTAGTAAGTATCTGGCTCTAAGCCCGTGTCTAAAAACTCACGCACACCAATACTCAAGACTGCCACACGAACCCATTCTGTTGTGCCTTCTTTCTGACGGTATAAAGCATAACGCTCAGCATTAGGAGAAGCCGTCCAAGATAACAAAATATCATAAGGACTTTGCGCTACTGCTATAAAGTTGCCTACGGGCTGAACCGAAGGAGTAAAACCTCCACTACCGCCGCCACCACCAGTAGGAGGTGTGATTGTTACAGTTACTTCAAAACTACAATCTACACTATTGCCCGAAGCATCAGTTGCTGTTAGCGTTATTATAGTCGTTGTATCTGTAAGTATTGTACCAGCAACCGGTGTTTGCGTTACGCTCACACTGCAGTTATCATCTGCCGTAGCCATGCCTGTGTAATCCATAAGCTCATCATCTGTAACCGTCTGGTCAGC
>JAFIER010000073.1 GCA_020832465.1 Bernardetiaceae bacterium | reverse complement strand
TACGATTTATACGGCTTTTTAGCTCCCATGATTGAAATCGTGGGTTTTACTTGAAAGCATATTTTCGCATAAATTTTAGCAGAACCATAATGGATTTTTTCTATTTTGTTTCAAGTCTATCACGTTTTAAGCGTCAGTAATCATATTTTGTTTGAAAAATATCATTGCTGACGCTTAAAAAAGTCTCTCAAATTGGTATCGTACAATAAATACAATAATGGTTGCTACTCGTCTTTGAGTTTATATTTTTTCTTAATTTCTTCTATTTGCTTTTGTCTATGTTTATTGAGCAGTGCATCGTGCTCTTCGACCCATTTGTTTTGGCTATAACTCTCGTCAGGATATTTTTCTATGTAATAGGTATATTCAAGACCATTTTCTTGAAACATATCATTGTACATATCTTCGAGGATAATAAAATTTTGTTTTATGTTTTGCTTTAAGTCCTCCATACCTTCTCTGACGGGTACTATCACGGCTTCAAGCCCTTTAATATCAGCAAAACTGATAGTCTCTGGTGCGGCGTTATTTTGGGCTGCTTCGTCGATGAGTTTTTGATATTCTTTAAAGGCTTGTTCATCGATAAAAAAATCTTCTTCGTTAGCCATATTAAATCCTACTATGGCTTTGTTTTCAGCTAATTTTTGGAGCATGAGTTGCTGTTTCCAAATACTTACTTTTTCTAAATCTTTGGCATTCATTTCGTCCCAAGATTTACCGTAATACTTAGACCATAAAAGCGAATCTGTAGGATTTTCACTAAGTTTGTCCCAAATATCTGCTTTTCCTTTGGGATCATAGACCCAGCCTTGGTCTTGTTGTGCTTCTAATTTTGAGGTTAAGAAGCCTAAAATTACAAAAAGTAAAAAAGAAGTTCGCCACATTATATGTATTTGTGGTTTTTTTAGATAGTATGCTATGGTGTCCATTGTTTTTGAAATATTTTAAAGATATGAGAAATAAGCCTGAGTTTTTAAATTTGATTTTATGCTACTTTTAGGGAGTTTTAGCATTAATAGTTTTGCAAAACCTGCAGATATTTAATATTTATACGCTTGTAGTAACGAAGCACCGGCTTCGTTGTATTAGGCGACTTCCGAAGTTGGAGCTTCGGGCTACAGTTTTTGAAAATTGTTAGTGCTGAAACTAGCTAAGTCGATTAGCCAACTTGACGTACACCCAAATTTGGTAGGTGCAAAATAATGATAAATTTACGAATAAGCATTTTTAAATGTAGAAAAAAAAACAAAAATATCAAAGAAATAACACCTATAACCGCAATTTTGCTTCATTTTAGCAATAATATTTCTCAAAAAAGAGGTATAGCTAAATGTCTGTACTAAATTTTAATCCTTGAGTCATACTACTGTACATTTTTCCATAGCGTTATGGAAAAATGGGCTTAGAAATAACATTTCTTTGAGAAATATTATTTCTGGCTGGGGAATATATAGTAGTATCTCCTTGAGTTGCTTGATTATCAAAAACTTCGAATTTTATGCCAAGTTTTCCACTTGTTTCTGTTATTGCAATTTGTTATGGTCATGAAGCCTTTGTTTGCGATGCTTTAGAGGCTGTATGTAAGCAAGATTATCCATATATAGAACTGCTTATCGCTGATGATTATAGCCCTGATAGCAGCTTAGCACACATTCGTCGTTGGATAGCACAAGCTAAACACCAATCTCGCTTTGATAGACTTGTTTTTGTAGCAAATACACAAAATGTAGGAAATTGCGCAACTTTTAATAAAATCTTAGCGCAAGCACGTGGTAAATATATTATTGATTTGGCTACTGATGATATAATGCTTCCACAGCGCATTAGCAAGCAAGTAGAAGCCTTCGAGAAATTGCCTCATACTTATGGCGTACTGTTTGGCAACGCAGAATTTATTTGTGCTAAAGGCGAGCATTTAGGCTTTCAATACAATAACAATCAGCCTATACCTACAGGTGATATTTTTAAATATTTGCTTACGCCCGGACGGCATATCGCCGCACCTACAATGATGATAAAGAGAGATTTATTACTCCATTTAGGTGGTTATGATGCGGATTTATCTTATGAAGATTTTGATTTTTATGTCCGCTCTTCGCGCATCTCACACTATGCCTATCAGCCTGAGGTGCTTACCCAAATCCGACGCTTGGCAGGCTCTCACCGCACAGGGTTTTATATACCTTACCAGAACCGTCATATTAGCTCAACTTTAAAAATTTGCCAAAAAGCCTACGCCCTGTGCCAAAATCAAGAGGAAAAAAACGCATTAGCACAAAGCCTAAGCTACTACTTGCGCCAGTGTTTTTATCTTAATTTACACAAAGAAGCACAGGCTTTTTGGAAACTTTATCGCCAAGCCAAACCATTTCATATCGGTTTGTGGGGACTCTCACAACTCAGCCGTATTAGATTGCCTTGGCATCGCTTATATAGGCTGTATAGAAAACTTACACATCAAAAGCAATGACTAATTTGCCAAAGCCCTCACCTGCATCCATCGTATCAAAAGCAGAAGCAATATCTGTAAAAGGGCGCACGGAATCAATAACGGGTTTGATTTGATGCTCAGCAACAAACTGTATCATTTGTGTAAACTCTTCATCGTTGCCCATAGTGCTACCCTGAATGCGTATTTGATTAAAAAACATGCGAAATAAATCTACTTTCGGCGGAAGCCCCAACGTTGCACCATAAAACACAAGCACACCCGAGCGTCCAAGTAGGCGTATCAAATTTGAAAAAGTCGCCCCCCCAGCGCTATCAATCGCTACATCAAGACTGCCTACAGATTTTTGTATTTGCTTTGCCCAGTTTTCATCTTTATAATTAAAACCGCCTTTTGCACCCATAGCCATGAGCTTATCTATTTTTTCTTGCTTACCCGAAAGCACATAAACCTCCGCACCCGCTGCTACTGCAAACTGAAAAGCAAATTGCGCCACGCCACCACCCGCGCCCGAAATCAATACTTTTTTGCCTTTGCTCACCTGACCATGCGTGAACACAGCTCTATAAGCCGTTAAACCCGCTAAGGGCAAGGCCGCAGCCTCTGCAAAAGAGATAAAATCAGGCTTCGTGATAAGTCTATCAGGTGTAGTCAAAATATACTCGGCAAAAGTACCATCGCTGGGCATGCCTAAAATATGATAATCTTCTGATTGATGTGAAGGATTATCCCCCCAGTTGTTGTTAGGGTTGATAAGTACGGATTTGCCAAGCAACTCTTGCGCTACCTGAGATCCAACTTCAGCCACAGTACCACAGCCATCAGAACCCAGCACAGACTGCTGAATACCAGGATACATGCCCTGACGAATCCACGCATCACGGCGATTGAGCGCAGCAGCATGTAAGCGTACTAAAACCTGACCTGTGCCAACAGAAGGCTTGTCTATATCACGTATCTCGATGCGATTGCCTTCCTTTGAAGGTATAAGTTGTAATGCTTTCATTGTATGAATTTTTTTGATTTGTCTAATAAAACTATGGGTGCATACTACATAGACATTCTCCAGCCAGCAATAACATTTCTCAAAGAAATGTTATTGCTAAGCTCATTTTTCCATAGCGCTATGGAAAAATGTATAGTAGTATGCTATTGGTGATAAAAAGGGTAGTCTTAAAGATGTAATGCTCAAAGTCTTTCAAAACTAACAGTTCTCAAAGAACTGTTAGTTCTAAGCATTACTTGTTATACACTACCATAAAAAGATTGTTTAAATCTTTGAATGTAAGTAGTTTATCTTGTGTTTTATCATTCATAACCTATTACCGCCCAAAATTGTTTGATTAACCTGATATAGAATAGGCACTGGGTTTTCCCCTCGTTCCGAACAAGCAGTTTGTAGCTTTTTCTAATCTTAATAATTGTCAAAGTAGTTTCCCTATTTGGATTTTAATAAAGGAGTATGTATCATAGGGCTTAAGCCGAGTGTATTTCGTGCTTTCAAATTTGTTTTTTATTTCTGTTTAATTTTTTTAACCCCAAACAAGACTTATGAACCGTTTTTCATGTTTTATTTCTCTTTTTGCTCTTTTATGTTGTCTATCTTTTGTGAGCCTACAAGCTCAAAGTGCAGATGAGATTATACAAAAGACCCTCGATGCACGTGGCGGCGAGCAAGCTTTTCAAGCACTCAAAACCCTAAAAATGGAAGCTGAGATAGAAACAGCTCAAATGCCTGGGCACACTATACCCGCTGTCATAGTAAAAACCAAAAATAATAAAATGCGTAGCGAATCTACTATACAAGGTATGAGTGTAGTACAGGCTTACGATGGGCAAGTAGCTTGGATGAAAAATCCTATGAGCGGACAGGTAGAAAAAATTCCTGACGGGCAAGCACAACAAATCAAAGAACAGGCTTATTTTGATGATTTGCTTATCGGATACAAATCCAGAGGGATGAGCGTAGAAGCGGGTGAGCAAACTAAAATAGAAGGCAAGGGCTATTATCAGCTTATTTTTACGGAAGAAAATGGTACTAAAACAAGCTATTATATCGATTTTGAGACTCACCTGCCCTACCTAAAAACCACTATCTTCAGCACGGGAGGGCAAGAGGTAGAAGTCAAAACCTATTTTGAAAATTTTCAAGAGGTAGGTAAAGTTAAAATGCCTTTTATTGTAGATACACAAGCACAAGGTCAGAGTATGAGTAAGGTTACTTACAAAAGCATAGAACCCAATGTAGAGGTCGATGAAAGTATCTTTGACTATCCCAACTAAGTAAGCCAAAGTGGTAATCATACTGCTATATTTTTGAAAAACAGTATGAAGTGTCCACAAGGAAGACAGAGTGTGCCGCCCCAAAAGTTTGCTTTTCGTGGCTTCTAAAACTGAAGAAGGCTACGAGAAGCAAACTTTTTTGCATAAAAATGGTGTGTTATGCTTTTTTTATCCAAGAAAAAAGTTATTTTTACAAAAATTGAATCTATATTGCCAAAAAGCAATAAGCATGGCAATATGAATATACTCAAAACGGAATTATACGACATTATTTATAATTATAACATCAAAACAAACACAAGCATTTGGTTGAAAAAATAATTGTTCTCGATAACATTTCTTTGATAGATTTTTTAGGTGTAGAAAATCGTAATATTAAAGAAATTGCGCTCTCTTTTCCGAATAGCAAAATCATTTCGCGCGGAAACGAAATTCGCATACAAGGTAACCATACAGAACTTTTGAAAATAAACGAACTTATACGTTTATTATCAGAGCATTACCATCGTTATGGTAAGGTTACACTCGATGAGGTCCGCACTTATTTGGAGCAAGACGCTACGGAGCATTTGCCACAAAGCGTACCCAACCAAGAAGATGTACTTATTTTCGGACCGCAAGGCTTAGTCATCAGACCGCGAGGCAAGAATCAAAAATATATTGTCGAAGCTGCGGCTAAAAATGATGTTGTTTTTGCACTCGGACCCGCCGGCACGGGCAAAACCTACGTTGCCGTAGCACTAGCCGTGCGTGCGCTCAAGACCAAGCAAGTCAAGCGCATTATCATTACACGCCCAGCAGTAGAAGCGGGCGAAAATTTGGGTTTTCTACCAGGCGACCTCAAAGAAAAAATAGACCCTTATTTGAGACCTATTTACGACGCACTCAACGATATGATCCCCGCCGAAAAACTCAAATATTATCAAGAAAAAAATACTATAGAAATTGCACCTATTGCTTATATGCGTGGACGAACGCTCAGCGATGCTTTTATTCTATTAGACGAGGCGCAAAATACCACATCTATGCAGCTCAAGATGTTTCTCACACGCATGGGAATGGGCTCTAAAATGATTATTACAGGAGATACATCGCAAATAGACCTGCCTCAGCGCACTAAATCAGGGCTTGTAGAGGCTGTATCCTTATTGCGAAACATAGAAGGAGTTGCCTTCGTTAAGCTCGATGCTAAAGATGTAGTAAGGCATAAAGTAGTACGCCGAATTATTGAGGCTTACGAGAGAGAAAATGCACGCCAAGAAGCGCGAAAAAATAAAGACGATAAAAAAGATGCTTAAGACTATATCTATGATAGCTAACAAAGCATAAAAATACATACATAAAATATAGATTTGCGTTTGATGCAAAAAAAATGTAAATTGGAAATCATACTACGCCAGCCAAAAATAACATACATATTTTAATGAAATGTTATTTCTGGCTAGCGAATGTCTGGTAGTATGAAGCATTTTACTGAATTATTTATTGTAACTAATGCAAAGATTACCAATAACTCAATACATACATAAACATTTGCCTAAAACATAAAACAAATCATACTTTAGCATAACCTAATTTCCAATATTCATGAGCTTCGAACTACTTAAAGAAATGTGCGGCATATTTGCACCTGCAGGCGACGAGTATTTAATGAGCCGTTTTATACTCGATTATGTTGAAAAAAATAAGCGCAACTGGAAAGTCCAACCCGAGGTTATTGCGGGTTCGCATTTGCAAGATTGCATTATATTAGTCTTTGGAGACAAACCACAAACCGCTGCCATTGCTCACATGGATTCTATTGGATTTATGGTGCGATACGAACGTGAACTCATCAAAGTAGGCGGACCCAGAGCTAAAGAAGGCTATAGGCTCGTTGGTAGTGATAGCAAAGGAGAGGTTACTTGTGAGATACATCTTGAAGATATTAAACCTAAAAGAGGAGAAGCAAAGCGATGCGAAACACCTCAAAAGAAAATTGTATATAAAGCTGATAGAGAAATTGAACGTGGTACAAACCTTGTCTTTGAATGTGATTTTAGAGAAGACGAAGAGTACGTACAATCTTGCTACCTCGATAATCGCTTAGGTTGCTGGAACTTACTCAAGCTCGCCGAAACCTTAGAAGAAGGAATTTTGATATTTTCTACTTATGAAGAAGTCGGTGGAGGTGCCATGCCTTTTATTCTTGATTATCTCAAACATAATTATTTGATTCGTAAGGTACTTATTTCTGATATTACTTGGGTAACAGAAGGCGTAAAGCACGGAAAAGGCGTAGCCATATCAGTACGTGATAGTTTTATCCCACGCCGAAGATTCGTAAAGCGTATTGTCGAAGAGTTAGAAAAAACAGATATTCCTTTTCAGATAGAAGTAGAAAGCAGTGGTGGAAGTGACGGAAAAGAGGTACAGTTTAGCCCATTTGCTATAGATTGGTGCTTCATCGGCGCACCAGAAGATAATGTGCATACACCCGATGAAAAAGTGCACAAAAAAGATATATTAGCCATGTTGCGGGCTTATCAATATTTAATGAAAGTATTATAAAGGCTCATACTACTAGGTAGGCATTTAACAGCCAGAAATAACAGGTCTCAAAGATTTGCTAATTCCATTTTTAGAAATAACATTTCGGCCAGAAATGTTATTTCTAAAATTCGGTACCCAATATCTATTATAGCCGTGTTTGGTGTCCCCAAGATCTGAGTAGTTACGGGATATGATATAAATGCTTAAACGAGGGGAAATAGCCAAAGCCTATAGTAAAATCTTATAGGCTTTGGCCCAATATTGGATATAAAACAGCTTATCTGCTTGATAGTAAGAATAAAGTGTGTATTTTTTTGTATTTTTGCAAACGAATATTTAGATTTGTGAGTTATAGGATTCAAGTAGTGCCTACAGAATGTCTTTGAAGCATTACTTTTAATTTTCAAATAAGCCTATTACTAAGATTAAGAATAGGAGTTATAGCAGATCATACTACTAGACATTCGCTAGCTATAAATAACATTGCTCAATGACGGCTTATTTCTAAGCCTGTTTTTTATAGAAAAATGTACAGTAGCATTGTGATTATACCTAATAAAAATTCAATGCAACTAACCTAAGCATTAGGTATCTGTTGTGTTGTAAAAACAGACTTAAAAAGGTGTATTTTTTCACTACGTTAGCGTTTTACAAACCCTATACAGTGAAAAAACTTAGAAATGATATATGTTGAAAGTCTGTATTATTTATGGACGTGCGAATATTTAAACCTGATAATGTATAGAATATCTACTATACATTTTTCCATAGTGTTATGGAAAAATGTATAGCAATAACATTTCTTTGAGTCATGTTATTTATGATGAATGGCAAATGTGTAGTAGTACGAGTTGCCATAACAAAATACTTAGCTCTCTTTTGAAAATCATTGCTTTATAACTAACAGTACTTTAAAATTGCTTAGTCTAGTTGGTTATATGTCTAAAATATCGGTAGTGTATAACAAGTAATGCTTAAAACTAACAGTTCTTTGAGAACTGTTAGTTTTGAAAGACTTTGAGCATTACAT
>JAFIER010000067.1 GCA_020832465.1 Bernardetiaceae bacterium | reverse complement strand
AATTGCAAGGTAATATTCAGCTTAATATCAGCAACTTAGCGAATGGTAGCTATACGCTCCGCTTAAACGGCGAGGCGGCTACGATTGTTAAGAAATTGATAAAAGAATAAACGCAAACCATCGGGAGGGTCTTCGACCGCTACCGAGGTGAAAAAAAAACTCTGGCAGAGCTTCAAGGCTTTGTCAGAGTTTTTTTTTGTGCGTAAATTCCTAATCCTGAAATTCCTAAAATCTTGCAAATCCTGATTCAGACAAAAAAAAGGAATTCATATTATTCAACCACCTAACCTAATCTTAGTAGGGGAGGTACGATAAAGGGGTGGTTATATTTTAATCAAGTAAATCCTAAAATCTTGCAAATTTTGATTCAGACAAAAAAGCTATGGCTATTTTGTTATCTTTTTGCTTAAACAACATGAGTATATTCATTGTTTTGCGTTTGCGAACGATTAAAAAATAAGGGAGTAAGACAAAAGATTTAGTAATGTATATGAATGCTGTTTTCGATAAGTTTCGATAAGCTCTTTGCAGTCCTCTGATTAAAAGTAATGGGTAAAATTGGGTATAAATAGTTAGTCTTTGTTTGCTTACCAGCACAAACTTGCTTATATTGCATCTCATATTTGACAAAAAACAGATAGCAGGGGTGTAAATTCATATTTACTCAGTTGCATAAGCTATTGTCTTAAAATAACTACTCTCGCCGTGTTTGGTGTCCTCACCAAACACAAACTGCGTAGTTTTGAATTGCACCCGATAGCAGGTAACCTGAGTTTCATAATAATCGAAGAAATAGTGAGCATACTAATTGGTTTATTCTTTATAGTACTATTACTACTGACTGCCCATGCAAAAGGCAGGCGCAGAATGATTCTTTTCGATTGGCAGTGGGCGTCAATATTGCTTAGGAGCATCGCTTCTTTTAGGTAAAAAAGTACCTATTTTTTTATAGTTTCATTGGTTATTTCATTTTGATATTTTGTATTTATTATCATACTACATAGACATTTTCCATATAGAAATGACATTTCTTTGAGACCTGTTATTTCTAAGCCCATTTTTGCATAGCGTGGGGTTTGCAAATCCTACGCTATGCAAAAAGGTATAGTAGTATGATTCATTATCACAAATTAGACTGGGTAAAGTGAATTTTATTTTCCAATGGTAGCTTTGAAATCTGATACAATTTTTTTCTATTTGTAAAGAACCCAAATTTGATTTTACATGAATGCTGCGTTTTTGTTCTCTTTACTTCTTTTAATAGGATTTTTTCAGGGTTGCTACCTTTCTGTTTTTGGGCAAAACAATCTAAAAGATAGCCTGCAAAATATATTGCAAAAAAAGGCAGCTACAAACGCTGAAAAAATAACAATTTTCAATGAACTCAGTGCGGAATTTTTCAGACAAAATTTAGATTCAGCTCTCTATTTTAGTCAAAAGGCATATACTTTAAGCCTCGAAATGAATCAGCAGGTAGGGGCGGCTTTGGCAAAAAAGAACGAGTCTATGGTTTATTATTTTCAGGGTCAAAATCAAAGAGGCTTGGAAGCGGTTTTAAAGGCGGCAGAGCATTACGAAGTGGCACAAGATTTTGAAAACCATGCGATGATACTAAGTAATGCTGGACTTTTTTCGCGCCTACTCGGAAAGTTAGAAGATGCTATTTTATACTATAAAAAAGCTCTTTCTGTTTGTGAAAAAAACAACAACAAGGCTGCTTTTTTTAGCATTTATACAGGTTTAGGTGCTACTTACCAGGGTTCGGGGCAGTATGACAAAGCCTTGTACTACTTTGAAAAAGCACTTCGTAATCTTGAAGAAACGGGTCAAACAAGAAACCTGCCGGCTGCTTTTAACAATTTAGGCAATATTTTTTACTATCAAGAAGATTTTGAAGAAGCCTTAAAATATTATAAAAAAAGCAACTATACGGCTACCACTCTACAAGATAAGGCTTTTGCTTGTAACAACATAGGCGCAATTTATTTGCAGGAGCAGGAGTACGATAGTGCGGCTTTTTATCTGCAAAAAACAGTAGAATTTTCATCTGATATTTCGTTAAAACTTATGGCGATGAATAATTTAGGACTTATCTTTCTCGAGCAAAAACAATACGAAGCCGCCTTACAAACTTTTGAAGAAACACAAAAAAAGGTAGAAGAAGTGGGGGATAAAGGGCTTTTGGCGATGGTTCTTAATAATTTGGCAGCTGTCAATAACTATATAGGACGCTATGATGAGGCGATAAAACATGCGTCTCAGGGTTTAGAAATTGCCAAACAAGCTAATGCCTTATCCTCTATTGCCAACAATTTAGGTAGCCTTTCTATCAGTTACGAAAGAATGAAAAATTTTGAAAAAGCCTTTTTTTATACCCAAGAGCAACAAACTTATCGCGATAGTTTGTTTAATATGGAAAAATCAAAACAAATAGATGCCATGCTTTTGGAACGCAAAAAATTAGAGAATGAGCGTTTGGAGCAGGAAAATCTTTTACAGAAAAAAAGCTTGGAAAATGAACGATTAGAAAAACAAGATCGGGAGCGAGAGCTACTTATCTTACAAAAACAAGCCGAAGCTGACCGCCTTTTTGCCTTAGCCCTACAAGAAAAAGACAAGCGAAAAGCCGATAGTTTGTATAATCAGGCTCAAAAATCTAAGCTCGAGGCTCAAAATCTGAAAATTCAGGCAGAAAAAGAGCGAACCGAAGATAGGCTGCGCCTAAACGAGAAAGAAAGTGAGATTAAGCTCCGAAATAATGTGCTATATCTGGGTGGATTGATTTTGCTATTGTTGCTGATTATCCTTGGCATTATCTACCGACAAAGGGAGCGAAGAAAGCAAGTCAATCAGCTTTTATCTGAAAAGAACGAGGAAATCTTGATACAAAACGAAAAGTTAGAGAGTCTCAACCAAATGAAAGACCAGCTTTTTGCCATTATCGCTCACGACTTACGAAGTCCTATTGTGGCTTTTCAAGGTATTTCTAAGCAAATAGATTTTTTCTTACAAAAAAATAAACCCGAGCGCATACAAGAATTAGGCACGCTGATTCAAGATGCTGCCGAGAATATCAACAATTTGCTTACTAATCTCCTCGGTTGGGCATTAGTACAAAAAGGCGAAGTTTCGTTTAATCCTCAAAAATACGATTTGTATCCACAAATTGAAGAGATTGTCCGTACTTACACGCATCTGAGCATTGCTTATCAGATTGCGCTTACCGCAGATCTTGCCCCTGCGCCCGAAGGTTGCTGGATTGAAGCCGACCCTAATCACGTGCATACCATTTTGAGAAATCTTGTGAGTAACGCCCTAAAATACACCCCAGAAAACGGTCAAGTAAGCCTGCGCACTGCCATAAAAGAGCAAGAGTTCTGGCTCTATATCAGCGATAGTGGGTGTGGCATGACCGAAGCGAAGCTCCAGTATCTGCTATCAGAAGCCCCCCACGAAATGCGCTCCCAACGCGGCTTACGTGGCGAAAAAGGCGTAGGGTTAGGGTTAAATTTATGCAAGGAGTTTGCTGCCATAAATAACATTAAAATCCTTGCCGAAAGCCAAGAAGACAAAGGCACAACCTTTATTTTAAAATTCCCGCAAGCACTCAAGAAATAACAGCTTGCAAAGTTTAACCATTATTTGACATCTAATATTTGTGCGCCCTGTAGCAACGAAGCTCCAGCTTCGTTCTAGGTTAATTCCTAAACTGGAGCTTAGGGCTACAGCTTTTTACGACCATAAAACCACTGCTTACACCCAAAAAAGCGGGTATTAACTCCTTTTTTTACATAACTATTTGTTGTTTTTGTTTTTTTGTAAAAAATTATAGCACTAACAGCTCTGCCAGAACTGTTAGTGCTATAATTGAATAGGCAGTAACCACAATAAAATTTTAAAAAAAATGAAAATTCTTGCCGTAGAAGACGAAAAGCTATTTGCTTTTACCATTGAACAAATCGTTGAGGAACTGGGCTATGAGCTAATAGATGTAGTGGATAGTGCAGAAGATATGTTGCTTACTTTCGCTACA
Source organism: Bernardetiaceae bacterium (assembly GCA_020832465.1). Lineage (GTDB taxonomy): Bacteria > Bacteroidota > Bacteroidia > Cytophagales > Bernardetiaceae > JAFIER01. The sequence goes on along the minus strand of JAFIER010000067.1, from coordinate 2,121 downwards.
ACAAAGCCCGATTTAGTGCTCATAGACATCAACATAAAGGGTTCTATGGACGGCATAGAAGTGGCACGACGCATTAGTGATTCGCAGTTTGCCGTACCCATTATTTTTATTACTTCTTTTGATGACAAAGCAACCTTTTTGCGCGCAAGAGAAGTCAAGCCGTTTGCTTATATCGTAAAACCTTTTGACGAAAAAATGTTACAAAGAACCATAGAAATCGCCCTTTATCGCTACGCTGGGGAAGCCAGTATGCAAGAAGACAACGTTGCTTGGAAGCAAGACCTTATGGTGCGTAATAGCTTTTTTATTAAGGTCGGCAATCGTTTGAAAAAAGTAAGAATAGATGATATTGCCTACATAGAAAGTGATGACAAATACATCAAAATATATACAGACAACGATAGATTTATCGTACGCATGTCGCTGAAAGCAGTACTTGAAAAACTCCCCGTTACAGATTTTATTCGTGTGCATCGAAGCTATGTCGTGAATGCAAAATACATTGACTCAATTGACACGAAAGAACAGCTCATCATGCTAAAAGAACACACAATTCCCATCAGCAAAGGCTATACAGACACACTGCTCAAACGTCTTAACACGCTCTAAGTTTGGCAAGACAAAAAATATCAAAACCTATCATATCTATGCGATACGATAGGTTTTGAACTTTCCAGACAGAGGCTCAAAATCGCTAACTCCCCCCAAGCAGCCGTTTGCGCACAAAAAAATATGCATCTACGACATTTTTGCATTTCAGAGCTTCAGCCTTTGTAATTTGCATAAGATTTTAACATTCTTTATCACACCTCAAATTCTTTATCTTATGTCGACGATACACAAACCAGCATTTTCGTAGGAGTCAAAGATGCACTTCTGACAGCGAACTGTTCTCTTTACGTGAATGCTAATCAAAACCAATAATTTCCTATTACGCTCTCTTTGGGCTACACCTTCTAAACCTTTTACAAGTATGACAAAAATTGACAAAATCATTCTCGGCTTGGCTTTTTTGATAAGCCTGCTACTGCCCCACTCCATTGCGGCACAAACCCCCATCAACTTAGGCGGATGGCAGCCAGACGGAGCAGTTGAGACTATTGTTTCAGATAACGACTACATCTATTTGGGTGGCCTCTTTACCACTATGATTAAACCTGGCACTTCCGGTGCCTTTACACGCGGTACAGGTATAGACCCTGCAGGCACAGGCGAGGTTATACCCGGCTTTCCTTCTGTGAATGGTGCAATAGAGTGCGTCGTTCCCGACGGCTCGGGGGGCTGGTTTATTGGAGGAGAGTTTACTTTGGTAGGCGGCGTAGCACGCAATCGGATTGCACACATCCTGCCTGATAAGACCTTAGACCTGACTTGGAATCCGAATGCGAATAGTACTGTTTTTGCGCTTACCATTTCAGGCACCGATTTGTATGTGGGGGGACAGTTTATGAATATCGGTGGTGAGGCTCGGAATCGTATCGCCAAACTCAGCACTACAGGCACGGGCGCAGCTGACCCTACTTGGAGTCCCAATGCAAACAACTTCGTTTACGCCCTTGCCATTTCAGGCGGCGATTTGTATGTGGGCGGTTTTTTTACGAATATCGGCGGTGAGGCGCGCAATAGGATAGCGAAACTCTCTACCACAGGTACTGGCGCAGCCGACCCTACTTGGAATCCCAATGTGAACGGCACGGTTTGGTCACTTTCCGTTTCAGGCGGCGATTTGTATGTGGGGGGGGCCTTTACGAACATAGGCGGGCAGGCGCGGAATCGTATCGCCAAAGTCAGCACTACAGGCACGGGAGCAGTCGATGCCACTTGGAATCCCAATGCTGATAACGCTGTTCGTACACTCGCTATTTCAGGTACAGATTTGTATGTGGGGGGACAGTTTACGAATATCGGCGGGCAGGCTCGGAATCGTATTGCCCAACTCAGCATTACAGGCACGGGCGCAGCAGACCCTACTTGGAATCCCAATGCGAATAACTTTGTCCGGTCGCTTACCATTTCATGTTTATTTTTGTTTGTGGGGGGGTGATTTTTGAATATCGGTTGTTAGGCTCGGAATCGTGTCGCCAAACTCAGCACTACAGGCACGGGCGCAGCTGATGCCAC
>JAFIER010000066.1 GCA_020832465.1 Bernardetiaceae bacterium | reverse complement strand
CTCCTGCGATACTTCTATTTTGGTGATTTATACTGGGGGAACTATCGGTATGGATTTCGCTAAAAATAGCCAAACCCTTGTGCCTTTTGATTTTAGAACGCTTATGCAAAGAGTCCCCGAGCTAAAGCGTTTTGAGTTTCGCCTTACTTTGCTCATTCCTTTTGAGCCTATTGACTCCTCAAATATGCACATCGAACATTGGGTTAGCATGGCAAAAATTATTCGTGATATGTACGAAGAGTACGATGGTTTTGTCATTTTGCACGGCACGGATACCATGGCATATAGTGCCTCAGCATTGAGCTTTTTATTGCAAAATCTTTGCAAACCCGTGATACTTACAGGCTCGCAAATCCCGCTTGGCGCAAACCGTACAGATGCAAGGGAAAACCTAATTACCGCTTTGGAAATTGCTTCTATGAAAAAAAATGACAAAGGATTAATTCCAGAAGTTTGCATTTATTTTGATAATGTATTGCTACGTGGAAATCGCTCGCGAAAAGTACAAAGCATGGATTTTGCTGCCTTCGAATCTGAAAATTATCCACACTTAGCAGAAAGTGGAATTTTTATAAACCTCAACGAAACAGCTATTCTACCACATACAGAAAAACCACTATGCGCCTACGAACAAATGGATAATGCCGTTATGGCATTGCGTATTTTCCCTGGCATGCACCCCTCTTATATCAATTTACTTGCAGAAAGCACTCACCTAAAAGGATTAGTTATTGAATCTTTTGGCGCAGGAAACCTACCCACCGCCCCTTGGCTACTACAAGCCATTGATAAAATGATTCGAAAAGGAATAGCTGTTATCAATGTCTCTCAATGTGCGGGTGGACGTGTGATTCAAGGGCGTTACGAGACAAGTGTAGAATTGCAAGATTTAGGTGTAATTAGTGGAAGAGATATGACCCTCGAGGCTGCTATATGCAAAACAATGTTTGTCTTAGGAAATTATACGGATAGTCAGGAAATAAAAGATAAACTTTTGATGCCTTTAAGAGGCGAAATGAGTTTGTAGTACAAGTTCCTTAGTTTTAATAAATAATCAACTTTCCCAAACTCAGGGCAGGCAGTAGAAACTAAGCTCAAAGAAAGATTGTTTCAGTATAGAGTTTTAAATCAGAGCACGCGAATATTTCTCAAGGAAATGTAACTGCTATAACCGCAAATAGTGTAAAATATCGATTATTTGTCATGCCACTATACATTTTTCTATAGCGTGGGGGTTGCACCCCCCCACGCTATGGACAAAATGAGCTTAGAAATAACATGCCTCAAAGAAATGCTATTTCTGGCTAGCGAATGTCTAATGGTATGATTATTTTTTATAAAATTCTGTAAAACAAGCACCAGTGCTTTTTTATTATTTGCATAGGTGTCTGTTTATGCGTTTATTAAGCAACTAAAAAGTACTGTTATTTTTGTACCCTTACTTATTATGACAACTAAAATCAAATTTTTAATTTGTTTCCTTCTATTTTTAGCTTGCTATCAATCCGTAACCCTGCAAGCGCAATTTGTTTTTGAATACGACCCTCGCCTCGAAGTGCGCAAGGGTGGCGAATCCTTAGATTTAGCATGGGCTGGTGGCTTCAATAGCCCACAATTTTCTACCATTGATTTAAATAACGACGGCATTGATGACCTTTTTATTTACGACCGGGCAACGGGCAAAGTTTCTACCTTCCTAAGAGAAGGCAACAAATGGGTATATGCACCCGCTTATGAAGCTGCTTTTCCAAATTTTATTGGCTGGTGCTTATTGCGAGACTACGATTGCGACGGCAACAAAGACCTTTTTGCCGCTACAAATTTTGGGATTCAAGTCTGGCGTAATATTATCGATGAAAATAACGGCAACTTGGCTTTCGTCCAAACCTATGACAAACTTGAGACTATAGGCAGAAGCGATACACCTACAAATTTAGATGTCGACCTTACAGATATCCCTGTTATCAAAGATATTGATGGCGATGGGGATTTAGATTTTCTAAACTACACACCCTTCTTTGGACTTACCGTAGAATTAAATAAAAATTTTGCCGTAGAGCGAAATGGTACTTGTGCTGAATTTGATTATCAAAAAACAAACCTCCGCTGGGGCAATTTTGAAGAATGCTTTTGTGATGAATATGTCTTTGGAAACCAAGCCTGTAGAACAGATGAACTCGAGCACGCAGGCTCTGCCATACTGCTACTCGATGTCAATGGAGATGGAAAATTAGACCTCATAACTGGTGATATTGAATGCAATAACTTGGCATTACTCATCAATGAAGGTACGAATGAAGAGGCTATTTTCAGTGCTGCTGATATGAATTTCCCACCTGAACGCCCCGTAAATATACCCACTTTCCCCGCCGCCTACTACGAAGATGTAACGGGCGACGGCGTGCCTGATTTACTTGTTGCACCAAATAATTTTATCAACGAAGGCAATCTTACTAATTTTAGAGCTTCAGCTTGGCTTTATGAAAATCAAGGAAGAGAGGATTTGCCTGATTTTAAGTTTGTAAGAGAAGATTTTTTGCAACATCGCATGATTGATGTCGGAGAAGCCGCTCGCCCCGTTTTCGTAGATGCTGATAATGATGGCGACTTAGACCTTTTTATCGGCACACAAGGGCAACCTCAAAGCGACGGCAGTTTTCGCGCCTCTCTCTTTTATTTTGAAAATACAGGAAACCGCACCGACCCTGTTTTTACTTTGCGCAGCGAAGATGCCTTTGGCTTACAACAGCTCAACTGGCGTTATATCAGACCCGCCTTTGCAGACCTCAATGAAGACGGCAAAAAAGACCTCATCATCACTGCCTACAGCATAGATACACGACAAACCTCAGCCTACCTCTTTCCAAACATAGCAGAAGACAACAGCGCATTCGAGTTCAGCACAAGCAACTTCCAAACCCTTCCAATAAGCCTACGCATAACCGATGAGGTTTATTTTTATGATATGAACCGCAATGGAAAACCAGATGCACTCATAGGTAGCTATCAAGGTGCTTTAAGGCACTTTGAAAATAAAGGCAACTTAAACTTCGAGCTAAAAAACGACGCTTTGGGTGGCATAAACAACGACACCAGAAGACGCTTCCTAAGCCTTTGGATTGCCGACTTAGATGGTGATGGAAAAGACGAACTCATTACAGGTACGGACAATGGAAAGCTGCTTATCTATCCCGATTTTATGACACAGCTCGAGGAGCAAGAACGGCTTACACCCGAAGAGCAGATTTTTTTTAATCCTAATAACGGACGCATAGATAGCTACTTCTTCGGTCGGGGTGCATTCCCCGCGGTTTATGAGCAAAGCCTAGTCGTTGGCACTTTAGGTGGCGGGCTTTTGCACTTTAGCAATACTGGTCGTCCTAACGCAACAGCTCCTATTGCACGGACAGAACCACATCTTACTTGCTTTCCAAATCCAACATCAGGAATTTTGCGACTAAGAAGTAGTGAAAATGGTAATTTTCAAATCTATACAACGACAGGTGCACTGCTCCCACAATCCTACACTATGGAAGCAAACCAAAATACTACTTTTGATTTTACAAGTTTGCCGAAAGGCTTATATTTGATTCGTTTCAAAAGCAATACGGGCAACTCACAAACCCTAAAATTTGTAAAAGAATAAAAGGCTATAAAGTCCTTCTTAGCCACAAAGATTATGGCATAAAGCTCCTGCTATGAGAAACTTTATAGCAAACAAATAGGTTATACAATACATTTATCATATTACTATGCATTTTTTAGCGCGGGGTTTGAGAACCCCACGCTATGGAAAAATGGGCTTAGAAATAACAGGTCTCAAAGAAATGTTATTTCTGGCTAGTGAATAGTGTCTAGTAGTATGTACATTTATGCAAAAAAAGAGTAGAAATAAGCAAAAAATAAGTTATAAATTTCGTATTATTGCTATTCTAAAAAATTACTACCCAATCGCGTCGCATCATTCAATACAACACCGACTAAAATTTAAGTTTTTATTTACATAAAACACAAGTTACATTTATGTACGATTTCATTATCATTGGCGCGGGTTCGGCAGGTTGCTTACTGGCGAATCGACTTTCAAAAGACCCTCAAAACAAAGTCCTTCTTCTCGAAGCAGGCAAAAGCGACGAGCATAGGAATATTCATATCCCAGCGGCTTTTCCAAAACTTTTTAAAAGCGAATACGATTGGGCCTATCACAGTACGCCTCAAAAAGACCTTGCCTCACGTGAAATTTTTATGCCTCGTGGCAAAACCTTAGGTGGCTCGAGTAGCATCAATGCCATGATTTATATACGTGGTAATGCTAAAGATTACGATGAGTGGGCATCGCTCGGCAACGAAGGCTGGAGCTACGACGATGTATTGCCCTATTTTAAAAAATCTATGTACCAAGAACGTGGTGCTAATTTTTATCACGGCAGAGAGGGAGAGCTTAATGTAGCAGACCCGAAAAGTCCGAATATATTATCCAAAACATTTATAGAAGCAGCTAAAGAAATGGGCTATGCACATAATCCAGACTTCAACGGCGCGCAACAAGAAGGTGTAGGTTTATATCAAGTAAATCAAAAAAATGGACGTAGATATAGCTCGGCAGCGGCATTTTTGTCTAAGGAGGTACGTAACCGTGAAAATTTAGAAATCCTGACGGAGGCGCAAGCATGCCGAATTTTATTTCAGCACAACCGTGCAGTAGGCGTAGAGTTTCGTCATAATAATGCACTCAAAACTGCTCAAGGCGGGGAAATTATCCTCTCAAGTGGTGCTTTTGGTTCGCCTCATATTTTGATGCTTTCGGGCATCGGACGCGCTGAAGACCTTGAAAAGGTTGGCATTAAAGTAAAATTAGATTTACGTGGTGTAGGTCAGAACTTACAAGACCACCCCTACTCTGGATTATCCGTGCGTGCTAAGCAACGTGTATCTTTGGATATTGCAGAGGGTTTAGGGAATGTATTTTTTAATTTATTTGATTTTTTTGTATCCGAAAAGGGACCTTTTACAAGCAATCTTGCTGAAGCTGGAGGGTTTTTCCATACCAAGGAAGGGCTGGAAGCACCTGATATGCAATTTCACTTTGCGCCTGCTTTTTTTATTAAAAATGGTTTTGTGCGTCCTGAGGGCTGTGGTTTTTCGCTCGCCTCTACGCTCGTCAAACCTAAGAGTGTAGGTAGCATGAAATTGCGTTCTGATAATCCTGATGATTATCCCGATATAGACCCCCGTTTTCTCTCTGAACGTGAAGATGTGGAAGCTATTATGCGCTCCTTGCGCGCTTCTAAAGAAATACTCGAAGCAAAAGCTTTTGAACCCTTTTTTGGAAAATATATGATGCCAATAGATTCGCGTGATTTTGATTCAGATGATACACTCGAGCGTTATGTACGTGAGAGTGTGGAACATTTATACCACCCCGTTGGCACATGCAAAATGGGTTCTGATGATATGGCAGTGGTGGATAGCTCCCTTAATTTGCACGGAATTGGCGGCTTGAGAGTCGTAGATGCCTCTATTATGCCTACCATAGTAAGGGGAAATACCAACGCACCTACTGTAATGATTGCAGAGAAAGCAGTAGATATGATTTTGGGGCACTCAAAACCACAAAAAAATGAAAACACTGAAAGCCAAACTCAAGAGCTTTTTGTGTAATTTTGTAAGCGAAATTCTATCGAATTAAAAAAAATGCCTCAGAAAAATGTTGTTTCTAAACTCCTTTTTCCATAGCCTGTGGGGTTTGCAAACCCCACGCTATAGAAAAATGTATAGTGATATGAGGTTTGAGAATCAAAAAATTAAAAGTGCGTTTAGTATAGTAGCCTATTAGCTTTATGAGCAACGACGGTATTTCTGACCGAAGGGTCGTTGCTCATAAAGCTTTTTCCATAGCAAAAGTTTTGCAAAACCCGCGCTATGAAAAAAATGAATCGTTTTGGGCGTGTATTACATTTAAAGCGTTGTACGTCAAGTTAATAAAACAACTTAGGTAGTTTCAGTACTAACAGTTTTTCGCAAACAGTTAGTGCCAGACTAATTTAATACAACTGCCGTGCAGCCAATCAAAAGTATAAAACATCAAATGGTTCGACTATGCGCACTGTTAATTCTTATTGTTTTTGAATCAAAAAAAGACTTTGTGAAAAATTATTTATTTTATATCCTCAGTGGTGTTCTTTTTTGTAGTATTTTTGCTGTGTTTTGGTGGCAAGAGTGGCAGTATTTGTTGCCTACACCAGTGCCCAAAGACCATCAAGAGGTGGCTATAGGTACTCCCCTTCCACAGCTCAAAGATTGGGCAGATATTGATTACAAAAAACCTGTATTTTTGCATTTTTTTAATCACGAATGTCCTTGTTCAAAATTTAATATAGACCATTTTAAGTTTCTTGTCAAAAACTTTAGCCACAAGGTAAATTTTTATGCCGTTATCAATACCGAAGGCGATATAGATAAAGCTCGTAAGTATTTTCAAAAATACTACCAGCTTCAAAGCGTACCGATCATAGCTCAAAACGGCAACAAAATAGCAAAAGCATGTGCAGTATATGCTACGCCACAAGCTGCCATTATAGACCGCAACGAAGCATTGTATTATAAAGGCAATTATAACTTAGGACGCTACTGCACGCTGCCCGAGACTAATTTTGCAGAGCGTGCGCTCGAGCTCATTTTGGCTGGTGAGCCTGCACCTGACTTTGGAGAGGCTGCACTGCGTGCCTATGGCTGCACACTGCCCGAACATAATGAGTAACCGTCTTTTTGCATTTTTAGGCTAAGCACTCACCGTAAATAGCAAGTTTTTAGTCAATGATAGAAATAACATGGCTTAAAGAAATCTTATTGCTATAATTTAATACGCCCAACAAAAAATCAAATTACGTTTCTTTATATCGATATTTATTTTTAGCTAATGAACCATACACATCAAACAACAGAAGCCATACATACTCCTCTTGAGCAGATAAAAGATGCAGAGCAGACTCTTAGTTATTTCAATGATTTGCATCAGCGCATAGATAAAATCATTGATAAATTTGTCATTGGTTTTTTTATCTTTGGTTTAATACTTACTCCGATTTATAATACGTGGGTTTTTAGCCTTGTAACGGGTTCTCTTTGCGTTTTGCTTTACGCCGTAGGTCGCTTTGCAATTACAAACAAATATCATTCACGACTTATTACAAGTGCTATTTTTGCAGTCTTTATGTTGCAATTTATTGGTCAGTTACACGGTATGGCAGAGATGCACTTTTGGTATTTTATCAATGCAGCTATTTTGATTATTTATCAAGATTGGCGTATTCTTATGCCTTATACAGTCATAGCTATAGGTCATCACTCGTTTTTAGCCATATTACAAGCTCAAATGGGTTCGCAAGATTTGGGTATTTATTTTATTGGATACACATCAGAAGTTACTGTTTTTCAGTTACTGTTGCATTTTGGATTAGCCGCTTTTATGTCTTTTATTTGTGGCTGGTTTGCTATTATGTTGCGCAAAAACAGCCTCAATCTTTTTAAAGCCCAGCTTATAGCTAAGGAACAGACCGAAGAGGCGCGCACTGCGGAGGAGGAGTTGCGCCAAAATGTCGAAGAGCTTGTAACTACACAAGAAAACTTAGAACAGCAAAATCAAAAAATAGAGGGCATTACTAATGCCCTTAATGCGAGTACTATTGTATCCATTACCGATGTTAAGGGTATCATTACAAGTGCTAATGAGGCTTTTTGCGAGGTCTCAAAATATAAGGAGCATGAGCTTATAGGGCAAAGCCATAACATCATAAATTCTGGCCATCACCCTAAGGATTTTTGGCAAAAGATGTGGCGCACGATTAGCAAAGGGCGCACTTGGCGTGGGGAGATGAAAAATAAAGCTAAAGACGGCACCTATTATTGGGTAGATACGGTCATCAATCCTATTTTTGATACTAACAACAAAATTATACAGTATTTAGCAATACGCAATCTTATTACTTCTAAAAAAATAGCCGAAGAGGTCATTAAAGAAAAAAATCAAGCTCTTGAAGCAAACCTCAAAGAACTAAAAAATACGCAAAGCCAGCTCATTCACGCAGAAAAAATGACTACACTTGGGCAGCTTGTCGCCAGTATTGCACACGAAATCAATACACCTCTCGGGGCTATACGCTCCTCCTCTGAAAATATTGCTAATCAGTTTGTGCATACTATACCGACCCTGCCTCAGTTTTTGGCAAACCTTTCCCCTTCGCATCTGGTGCTTTTTAGCCAGCTTATTAATCAAGCCGCATCGCACAACCTGATACTCACCTCAAGAGAAAAGCGAAGCCTGCGATATAAACTCATCGATAAGTTGCAAGCAGCACAAGTGGAAAATGCCAATATTATATCTGATATTCTCGTAGATATGAGTATGCACGCACAAGTAGATACGTATATGGATTTGCTCAAAGCCGAAAATGCTAAAGATATTATTAAAATGGCAAATCAAATCTCGAGCTTACAGCGTAGCAATAAAACAATTTTGAATGCTACGGATAGAGCTTCTAAGATTATTTTTGCACTCAAAAATTTTGCACGACAAGACCAAGGAGATGAAAAAGAAAAAGCCGATATAAAAGAAGGAATTACTACCACACTTATCTTGTATCACAACCAAATCAAACAGGGCATAGAAGTAACGCAAGATATTGAAGAAGGCATACCCCCTATTTTGTGCTACCCTGACGAACTCGTCCAGGTATGGACTAATATCATTAATAATGCCATACAGGCTATGAACGGCAAAGGCACTCTGCATATTGGACTTGCCAAACAAGAGAAAAACCTGCTTGTCATTATCAGAGATAACGGTCCTGGTATTCCCGTAGAAATTCAAGATAAAATTTTTGAACCCTTTTTTACAAGCAAAAAAGCCGGTGAGGGTAGTGGATTAGGGCTTGATATTGCTAAAAAAATTATCGAAAAACACGAAGGTAAAATATGGTTTGATAGCGTATTAGGCAAAGGCACAACATTTTTTATAAGCCTGCCCTACACACAAGAAAAAGGCAATGTGCGAAAGGCTTAATACATGATATTTTTTGCAGTTTGTCTGCCTTTAACAAGTTGATCCAACTAAGTTGTATTACAAAAATTTGTAAAATAAGAAATTACATGCAATATTTGTCTATTGCTTAACACCTAGGTGTGCATCAAGTTGGCAAATCGGCTTAGATAGTTTCAGAAATAACATTTCTTTAAGAAATATTATTTCTGGGCTAATTCAGCAAAGCTGTCGTGCACCCTACCACCCTAAAATACGAAGATAGATTTTTTCTATGGACAACCTTCCAATAATATTATGTGTAGATGACGAAGCTATTATTTTAGATAGCTTAAAACAAACACTTTATGATAAATTTCAAGATGAAGTAGTCATAGAAACAGCGCAGAGTGCTAAAGAGGCTTTAGAATTTATCAATTTTCTGCAAGGAAGGGACGAACAGCTCACCTTGATTATATCAGATTATCTTATGCCTGATATGAAAGGAGATGCCTTACTAAAAGAAGTACAAGCAGTCAGTCCAAATACCGTAAAAATCCTACTGACTGGGCAAGCCGATACAGAGGCTATTATTCGCACTATCAATGAAGCAAACCTTTTTCGATACATAGAAAAACCTTGGGATTCGACAGATTTACTTTTAAGTGTGCGTAGTGCGCTTGAAAGTTATGCACAAGATGAGCAAATTGCTATACAAGAGCAAATCATCGCACTATCTAAAAAAAATGTAAGCCTTGAGCTGCGTCTTGAGCAACGCACGCTTGAAGTAAAAGAAAAAAATGACAAAATAGAAGCAGCCACACGCTATGCCGCGCGCATACAAAGGGCATTATTAGCTTCCGAGCAACGTATAAAGCAAAGCATTAAAGATATATTTGTTATCTATGAACCTAATTATTTGATAAGTGGCTGTTTTTATTGGTTTGAGCATACGCCCGATGACAAACGAATTTTGATAGCAGGCGAAGTGCATTTAGGAGATATACCAGGTGCGTTTGTAGCTACCAAACTTATTATGCTGCTCAATCGCATTGTAAGAGAACGAAAAATTACGACACCATTAGAAATACTACAACAACTACGCAGTGACTTTGCTACAATATGGAGGCAACAGCAGAATTTTACCGATAATATTATCGTAGAAGTAGCTGTGTGCTGTATCTGCCCTAAAATGCAAATGATTCAAATTGTAAATACAGGACTGCCCGTATTGCTATTCAAAAATAAAATAGTATCCGATCTTGATGATTATCAAAAAACAATAAAAAATAGTAGCAAAGCATCAAGCAAATCAGACCTTGCTTACTACGAAGTGCCTATGCAAGAAGAATTGCGAATTTATTTATACAGCAAAAGCTGCATTGAGTTTTATGAAAAAAAGAAACCAAAGATGGCAGATAGTTTTTATACAGCATTTGATCAACTGCAAACTATTGATTTCAAAAAACAAAAGCAGAGTATTTTGCATTTTTTTGAAAATTTAAAAAATAAAAAAACACATGCAGAGGATATTATGTTTATAGGAGTAGAACCTAAATGCATGCAAGAACCAACTAACGAAGATATAAAAGCATTGCCCATATAAGCAAAGATTTTTACGTAAAATCTTCTGCCAAGTCAGGTAGTAAAAAAAATGCTAACCTTTATTGAAATTATACAAATTTGTGTACTTAATTAAGAATTGCGATTATAACAAATATCAAAATAATGAAATATCAAAAAGCTATTTTATGTGTCGATGACGAGCCTATGGTGTTGGAAAGTTTAAAGCTACAGCTCAGAGACTTTCTCAGCGAAGATTGTATCATAGAAATTGCCGAGAGTGCCGAAGAGGGTTTAGAAATTTTAGATTTCTTTCAACACCAAAATATTGTTACCTTAGTACTTATCTCCGATTGGCTTATGCCTGGTATGAAAGGAGACGAGTTCTTGATTCGCGCCCATCGCAAATTCCCAGAAGTAATTTCTATTATGCTCTCGGGGCAAGCAGACAAAGATGCAGTGCAAAATGCCAAAGATAACGCCAATTTGCACGAATTTATAAACAAACCTTGGGAAGCGCAAGAGCTTATACAAAAAGTAGAGCAAGCATTCAAAAAAGCAGAAAATGCACTCGATATTTAAAACCTACTGTTTTCAATCAAATTTTATAGCCTTATTTTTACATGCCTGAGCAATCAATCATAATCTGTGTCGATGACGAACCTATGGTATTGGATAGCCTAAAAGCAGAGCTATCTGAAAACTTAGATGGTGATATTTATATCGAAACAGCTGAAAGCGGCGAAGAAGCAATTGAGCTATTAGAATTTTTGGCGCAGAGAGACTCACAACAAGTAGCCGTTGTCATTTCAGATTATATTATGCCTAATATGCTTGGTGATGAGCTATTGACACGCATACACGAACAGTACCCCGAAATTATTAAAATCTTACTTACTGGTCAATCCTCAAAAGAGGGCATTATTAGTGCGCTTCACGGCGCATCGCTTTATCGCTATATCGCAAAACCTTGGTGCCCCACCGACCTCTCACTTACTGTAAAAGGGGCTTTAGAAAATTATCAAAAACACCAAAAACTCAAAACTCAAAGTCAAAAGCTCGCTAAACTCAATCAAGAATTGGAAAATAAAATAGAAGAAAGCAGTCATTTTATAGAACAAAAAGCACGAGAGCTCCAGCAAAGTATTGCCTATGCCCAAATTATACAGCAAGGCATGTTGCCCGAAAAAACTTGCATGGACGAGTACTTTAAGGACTACTTTATCCTAAACAAACCAAGAGATGTTGTCAGTGGAGATTTTTATTGGGTGCATAAAAATAACAACCAACTTATCGTAGTTGTGGCTGACTGTACCGGGCATGGCATACCTGGCGCGTTTACTTCTATGATAGGCGAATCTTTGCTCAATTATGTCATTATAGAACAAAATATAACACAGCCCAAAGATATTTTAGAAGCCCTACATCAAAGCATTACCCAACTTTGGGAAAAAGAGCAGTCCAGTAACCACGATGGCATGGATTTATCGCTTTGCTTAATAGATTACGAGACCCAAATACTCACTTTTGCGGGCGCAAAAAATCCTATTTGCATTGTACAAAACAACGAGCAGATGCAAGTAGTGCGAGGTAGCCGAAAAAGTATTGGAGAGCGTTTTATGAAAAAAAAGCAAGTAAAATTTGCCCAAAAACAGATAAGTTTAGCTCGATACAAAAACTATATTTATATGTATTCTGACGGTTATCAAGACCAACTCGGCGGTGGACTAAAAAAACAAAAATTTATGAGCACGCGCTTTAGAGACCTACTCGCTACACTTCCACCTCGCACTATGGCACAGCAACAGGAAATTTTAGTACATACCCTCAAAGAATGGCAAGGCAAGGGCAAACAAATCGACGATATTTTAGTACTTGGTTTTTCTATAGATTTCTCCCCTCCCCATGCTTGATTTTTCAAATTCGTAATTTTATCTACTTTTTACTGATGACTCATAAAAATTGCGCAGTTTTTGCGCCTAATTGATATATTTTTTTTTGAACTATATCATCGTATCACACATGAGTTTTTACATTAAAAAAGTGCTTTTATGTCTTTTTTGCACTGCTATAGGCTTTTTTATTGGTCTTATAGTAGGTGCTTTTATAGGTGGTAATTTTGGTTTTCCTATCCTATTTGGCGGACTCGTAGGCTATGAGTCGGCAGGACTTTTATTTGCTATTCTTGGTGCTCTACTCGGATTAGCCGCTCCTCTTTGGCTTTATCGCAATAAAAGCAAATAATGCTAACTTTTAAATGCAAAGTCCGTACGATAAATTGGTCAATCGACTTAGATAATTTCAGCACTAATAGCTTTTCACAAACTGTGAGTGCTGAGCACACTTAGCAAAGCTGTCCTACACCCAAATGCAAACAATATCTGATAGAGGCTAAAAATATGATTACTTTTAAATGTTAGAAGCCACATGAAAACCTTAAAAACAATATTTATTAGTGAAATTTCATGACCAATATCTGTTTTTATTGTCTAACAATCTCAAAAGCAATTATTTATATACACAAAAAAAAAGTCCGATTGCTTATTTTTTTTATTTTAGATAAAGTCGTACAAGCCTTGTGCTTTTATGAAAAATATTGTTTATCTTGCATAAGTGTAAAAGGCTAATCGCTTAGCATTTTACGAGGCTGTTTAAAAATATTTCTTAAAACTCAATAAAATTAGCTTTTACAATAGCTACAACAAGTGTGTACATTTGCTTGTATGCTTTTGTAAGGCATTTTTCAACCACCCCTTAGTTCCGTGCTCCCCTCCTAATCTTAGGAGGGGGTGGGGGTGGTTGAAGGCTATATCTAAGAGATAGAATTTTATTTTAACATAGTTTTTTAAACAGCTTCTATGCTTGAAAAATATTTTGCTTGCTAATTTCTTCAATTTTTAATTCCAAAATTTCTAATCTTATTTTATGTCATCACCAATAATATCTCAATTATCTCCTTCGCGTCTCGAGGTCATGCAGCATATAGAACCCTATGTGAAACGCATGTTAGGTAAGTTTTTAAAACCTATCGATAAAAACTGGCAACCTGCGGATTTATTACCTAATGCTGCGCATGACGATTTTTTTGATAAAGTCAAAGAACTACAATCACAAGCCAAAGAATTGAGCTATGATTTTTGGGTAGTCTTGATTGGTGACATGATTACCGAAGAGGCATTACCTACTTATGAATCATGGCTTTTGGCTATGAATGGCGTAGATAGGGGAAATAAAGATTGCGCCTGGACGCAATGGGTAAGGGGCTGGACTGCCGAAGAAAATCGTCACGGAGACCTACTCAACAAATATTTATACCTCTCAGGACGAGTAGATATGCAAAAAGTAGAAATCTCTACTCAATATCTCATCAAAGATGGCTTCGACATCGGCACTGGTGCAGACCCTTATCGTAACTTTGTTTATACCTCATTTCAAGAGTTAGCCACTTATATCTCGCACAAAAGAGTAGCTGAAATCGCTAAAAAGCACGATAACCACGAACTTGCTACCATGTGCAAAACTATTGCCATAGATGAGTATAGACACGGAAGTGCTTACATGACTTTTATAGAAAAAATCATTGAAGTCGATCCTAACGAAGCTATGCTTGCTTTTGCTGATATGATGCGTAAAAAAATCGTTATGCCGGCACATTATCTATGCGAACTTGGTGTACAAATAGGCGAAACATTTAAGCATTTCTCCGACTCCGCACAGCGAATTGGTGTTTATACTGCCGAAGATTATATCGATATCCTAAATATTCTAATCAAAAAGTGGGATATAGAGCATATCAAAGAACTCAATGACGCAGGCGAAAAAGCCAGAGATTACGTCATGGCACTACCAGATAGACTTGCAAGGGTCGCTAAAAGAATCAAAGTTTCAGAATCTGAATATGAGTTTAGCTGGATTTATAAACGAAAAACACCAACTATGGTAAATGGGATTTAACTAAAAAAACCATACCACTATACATTTGCCATAGCGTGGGGGGGCAAACCCCACAGGCTATGGCAAAATGAGCTTAGAAATAACGTTTCTCAGAAAAATATTATTTCTGGTCGCTGAATGTCTAATAGTATGCAAAAAAAACAAAAAATATTGTTTTTTTTTGCGATTTTATGTCAAAATTCTATATATTTATGGTTGAAAAAATATTGTAAATTGATATAATTTTATAAACCTATGAGACAATTACTTTTATTCGCTTTATTTTTGGCTATTATCCTGCTTACTCCTCGTTTAGAAGCACAAGAGAGCGAAATACAGCCAACAGAAACCACACTCACCGTTGCTAAACCTAAATTTTCTAAATGGTATATAGGCTTTGGTGCAACAACAAATGATGTCGCAGCATTAAATGATTTTTTAGGTGAACAGGGTGCCGTAGGTGCACCTGATATGCTTGCAAGTGTGTATTTTGCATTTGTAATCGATGATGATGATTCACCACTTTTCAATTCAGTAGAAAGTAATATTTCTTTTGGTGCTAACAGTTCGGACAATATCAACCTCAATCTTACAGAAGGCTCAGTGAGTGCTTCTTTAGGGTATTCCATTTTAAAGTGTAGCCACCACAAGCTCGATTTAATGTTAGGCATTGGTGCTGCAAGTAGCTATCAAGTCCGTTTGACACGTAATAATGCACCCGATTCGCCTATAACAAGCAATGATTTATCAGAAGCTATGGGTCAGACAAGTACAATAAGTTTTGAGAATAGCGGTAATATTTTTCAACAAATGTACTGGCAGCCGCGCATTCAATATCGTGGGATTATCAAAAATATCAACGTTATGTCTTTTTTATCTTATCAAAGAGGATTCTCAGCGCAACCTTGGCGTGCCGTAGAGGCTAATATGCCGAGCCTGCCTGAATGGCAACGCAATCGTTTGTCTTTGGGTGTGCTTTTTGGTTTTTAGCATAAGTAAGTACGAATAGTCATATTATTTTTCCATAGCACGGGGTTTTCAAGCCTCACACTATGGAAAAATGAGCTTAGCAATAACGTGTCTCAAAAAAATGTTATTTCTGCAACTTCTTTGTAGCCTATAGTTTGTGTAAAACACAAATTATAGGCTATTTTTATGGAAAAAATCTGTATTTTTGCATCTATCTATTTAGGTTTTTTATCTATTTTAACGCCTGCGCTTATGTCTTTTTCTATCAAAAAAGTATTGCAATATTTGCTCTCACTGCTTGTGGCTATTGGTATTTTTTACTACCTCTATGGTAATGAAGATATGAGCGAAATTCTGTTGCATGTGCGTGAAAGTAATTATTATTGTTTTTTTGTATCTTTTGCTTGTTCTATCATGAGCCATTGGAGTCGTGCGGTGCGTTGGAAAATTGCACTTTCTCCTTTGGGTTATGTAGCGAGTAGTTTTCGCATGTTTTTGGCAGTCATGGTTGGATATTTAGCGAACTTAGTGCTTCCACGTGCAGGCGAGGTGGCGCGCTGCGCTATGCTTAAGCGCACGGATAGCATACCTATCAATGTATCTTTTGGTGCAGTAGTTACGGAGCGTGTTTTTGATTTAATTATTTTGATATTGCTTGTAGCAGGTACAATTATTATTGAGTTTGAGCGGATTGGGCGTTACTTACTTTCACAAATGGGATTAGCACAAGACCGTATTTATACCTTACTTTATTGGCTTGTGCCTTTGGGTCTTTTGGGTATGTTTGTTTTGTTTTTATTATGGCGCAATCGTGAAAAGTTTGTAGATTATCCCTTTTATCAAAAATTAGTAGTTTTTTTAGCGGGTTTGCGTAGTGGTTTTTTAAGTGTATTTCGTTTAGCCCCCCTTCAAATTCTGTTTTATGTATTGCACAGTTTTTTGATTTGGATTATGTATTTTATGATGATTTACGTGCTCTTTTTCTTGCAACCAACTACTTCTGATTTAAGTATTGCAGCGGGCATGGCAGTTTTGGTTATGGGGGGCGTTGGTATGGCATTGCCCGTGCAGGGTGGCATCGGACCTTATCACTTTTTTGTCGCTAAGGCATTAGAGGCTTATGACAAAACAGCAGAAGTGGCTAAGGAATTTGCTTTTATAGCGCACAGTTCGCAAGTACTTATGATTATTGTACTCGGCGGGATTTGTCTTTTAATAGGCATGTTTGTAGCCAAACGGCGTGCAAAAGAAGCTATTATTCATTCATAGCCATGCAAAATTTTCAAAAAAATGTAGGCCGAAGCCCCAGCTTCGGAAGTTTGCAACGAAGCCGGAGCTTCGTTACTACAAGCACACAAATATTCAATATCTGCAATCATACTACTATACATATTTCCATAGCGTGGGGTTTGCAAACCCCACGCTATGGGCTACTTTAGCAAAGTTTGTCGTAGGCCCAACTAAATATAAGCCTGCTAAACGAATCTGCTTTGTTCTTGATTATGAATGATTGGCATCTTGCTCCTTGCTACCCTCTTGTGCTAAAATCTCACGTGCACGCTCGGCATCTTCCTCGCGCACATTAAGCCTTACGCCTATTGTTGTATTATAAAAAGGATTGATAAGAATGCTCTCTTCGTTAAAAACAACGGCTTGAATCTGCGCCTGCTCGAGCATAACTCTTCCTAAATGTGCTTCCATCGCATTATTGTATGTCTTTACAGTAACCATAGTCAATTTTGTTAGTCAGTGTTGAATAAAATGGAATATATAATAAGTAGCCACATAAAATAGTAGAGCAATCTTGAAAAAGCCTAAACTGCTATAATCATACGCTACTTTCTTTAGCAAACGAAGAGGTTATTAATAAAGTTTCAACAAAAAAAACCTTTCACTTTGAAAAGTGAAAGGTTTTTTAAACAGAATTTATCGTTTTCTGACTTTGAATTACATAGCAGGTGCAGCAGTAATTTCGATGTCAAGAACGATGTCGTTTTTAATCATTTTGTCTTTTGCTAAGTCAGCAATACCTTCGTTGCCGTATTTTACGTCCCACTGCGTACGGTCGATAGTAACATTACCTTTTGCAGTAATTACATCACCACCACTTACGTTGGCTAAGAAAGTAACAGGAGCAGTTTTGTCGCGGATAGTCAAATCACCTGTAATTTTGTGTGTAGCGCCTTCAGTATTGCTACCTTTAACTTCGCTACCGTCATGTGCCTCTACAGATGTAACAGTAAATTTAGCCGTAGGATATTTCTCTACGTTAAAAAAGTCATCACTTGAAAGATGTCCTACGAGTTTTGCATTTTGCTCTTGATCCTCGATATCCATATTTTTGATACTTGTCATATCAATCACAAAGTTACCAGCTACAAGATTGCCACCTTCAACAGTAAGCGAACCTTCTTTGATTTGTATAGTGCCGTCATGTCCGTCACCTACAACTTTATCGCCCATCCATTTGATAACACTAGTTTCAGTATTGATAGCCATCTGACCATCAGGGAGTGTAGTTGCATCAGAAGTACCATCTTCTAATCCATCGATTTCGTCTAAAATCTCGTCAGCAGAAGGCTCGTCACCTGCATTAGCAGATTCGTTGCTCTCACCGCCACCGCAGGATACCATAAAAAATAAAGATACAATAAGTGCTAAAGACAATTTAAATAATTTCATCGGAATAATTTTTTTGTTAGAAAAGAACGTTAAACGTTATAAAAATAAATTTCACGTTAAAAAACGAAAGCAGTTGCAGATTGTTTGATAAAAACTTTGCAATACTTTACAAGCACAAATATAGCTATTTTTTTTTTAGTTACAAAATTTTGCTTTTTATACTTCGTTAATCACCTAATTTTAACGACTATATGCAAAAATTGCGGTAGTGTATAACAAGTAATGCTTAGAACTAACAGTTCTTTGAGAACTGTTAGTTTTGAAAGACTTTGAACATTACATCTTTAAGACTACCAAATTGCTATCCATATCCATAGCTTTTAAATAAAATCTCAGGGTGCGCGCCCCCTGATTTGAGTAAAAAATCTACACTCCTAATTATTGCATTTGTATCACGAGTTTTAGCTGTACTCAAACCTACTACGGCCTTAAGTATCCTAAAACTTAGTTATTTTTCATATTCTTTCATACTAACAGACATTCTCCATCTATAAACGACATTTCTCAAAGAAATCTTATTTCTAAGTCCATTTTCCATAACGCTATGGAAAAATGTATAGTAATATGATATGCTGTACTTATCCATCTGTTTGAATATTTTTTTTGAAATCAAAAAAAGCCCGTGCAATCTGCAAGGGCTTTTTTCATCATTAACCAAAATAAGAAAAACCAAATTTCTAATTATTCTTTGATAATTTTTTTGCTCAAAGTTGCATTATCGGCTTCAATCATCAGCATATATACGCCATTAGCATAAGGGGCAAGGTTCAAAATAATGATATTTTCGCCCGATTGCGCAGTAATACGGCGAACTTCTAAAGTACGCCCAAGCGCATCTACTATACGCATCTTTATCTCACCTCGCAAAGCTGTACCGAGGTCTATATGCACTTTTCCACTCGTAGGGTTTGGATAAATCCGAATATCCTGAATAGGTGATTCGGATTCGTTGCCCGTAATGCTACCCTCTGCAAAATAGCGATTTGCTACAGCTTCTACCTCGCAACCATTCGTATAAATAACCGAAGCACCATAAAAGCCCGTGCCTTTATTGGGAAGAATCCGTAGCTGATTCGCAAGCTCAGGAAGTGCTTCTCGCACACCTCCAAACTCATAATACCAAGAAATAGAAGCGATAGGCTCAGCACGCTCTGGTGTAAGCACTAACTCGCTACCATCGCTCAAAACACGCACAATAGGCATATCCAAAACAACCACCTCAACGGTTTCGCTTTCGCTAAAACAGCTAAATCCAGGATAGGAAATGCGCACACTATACATACCGCCACCTTGCCTTTCAATTTGATTGTTATTTTCAGAATATCCCACAGGGCGACCGTTGCGTGTCCAGCGATACGTTGCGCCTTCTACTTCGGTGGCAGTCAAGATGACATTCTCACCTGGGCAAAGCGTAGCATTTGAGACCTCGAGACTTACGTTCTCGGGCAGTGGCAGCACCTCTGCAAAGCGGCTTTCAGAAGTAGCTTCGCAGCCGTACTGCGTAATCTTGACGCTGTAATCCGCCGTTTCATCAATTTCTAACGCATTAGTGGTAGTTGTAGCGAAACTCTCACCGTTTTTGAACCACTCATAAGTAGCATCAGGTTGCGCTTGAGCACGCAAGACTCCGCTTTGGCAGAATCGCAGTTCGCCATTAGTGATGCGTGCCTCTGGGTGATAGTTAAGCGTTACGATGATATTATCACTTGTAGCCTCGCAGCCTTGGCGGTTTACTACTACGGCATAAACACCGCCTTCGTTTACTTCGAGCTGTGGCTCTGTTGTGCTTGCCATGCGCCTGCCAGCTCTTAGCCAATGATACACTACGCCCTCGCCTTGGTCTTCTAAGCTCAAGAGTGCCGTCTCATCGCAGCTAATCTGGCGGCTATCCAGCGTAAAGCTCGTAAAAATTGCCATAGGCGTTTCTACTAACGGCACTTCTACGGCTACTCGGGTCTGACTTTCATACTTTTGCCCTACGGCAGTTACATAATAGTTTTTGCTTTCGCTCAATATAGGCGTTTGGAAAGTTCCCATATTTTGTACCAAAAGTTCACCAGCTTCGGCTACATCATACCAGTTGAATCTCTGGCCACGGTGCGTACCCTCTGCCTTAATATTAGCGATGAAGTTGTCCGTGCAAGCTGGGCGCAGGAGCGCTGCCGTAGGCAACTCAGGGTAAGTAAACTCCGAAGCAAAGGTTTCTGCACTACTGCCATCTCTGATTGCACGCAAGCTGTAGCGGTAGCCTGTATCAGGTGTTAAGTTTTCATCTAAAAACTCACGAATACCAGCACTTAAAATGGCTACTCTAATCCATTCACTCTCGCCCTGGGCTCTTCTAAAAAGGCTATAACGTGTAGCATCAGGCGAGCCTCTCCAAGTGAGCAAAATGCGATAAGGGTCTTGTGCAATCGCACTAAACTCTGTGGCTGGCGCGACCTCTGCTGGTGCGCCAATAGAAGTTCCGCCACCAGTAGCTACAAGCTCCGCAGTTGTACCGATAATTTCTACCCAGTCCGATGCGTTAGTCATAGTAGGATGCGAAGTATTTGCGGCACGAAGTCGGTAGCTGTATGTCGTTTCGGGCTCGAGCCCTGTGTGTGTATAGCTTGTGCTATTTGCAGCAAGCGGTGAGCTTGGTACGGCTGTCCAAGTTGTACCCCCATCTAATGAAAACTCTAATACGTACTCGGTCTCGATATTCGAGATATCGTCCCAAGACAAGCTAATTGTACTGGCTGTTGCGCCTGTAACAGCAAAACTACAAGGCGGTAGGGCTTGGATTTCTAACCTTGAGGATACGGGCAGGTGGTCTGATGTTGTAGTCAGATACTCACCATGATAAACTTCGTAGTGCACCCATTCAGATTCGAAAATGGCATTATCAAAAAGTTCATTGCTTATTATGATATGGTCAATCACATTACTGCGAGTCGGGTAGGAGCGGAAGCCAGCCAAACTCAAGGGCAATGTTACGCCACGATAATGATCAGGGCGCGACATAAAAGCATCATAAGTAGTGAGCGTAATAGGTGCAACGTTGGCAACTGTCTCGTCGATATCATCGTTATAGTCGCCTAAAAAGACAATTTTATCGTTACCATAATGCGTGCGCAATGTATCTTCTAAAACCCCGACATCGTATTTACGCATATTATAACGCCCAAGAGGGTCAGCACCGCTGTTGGCTCTTGCGTGGATATTGATAAAACGCAAAGTATCGAGCACTCCATTGATATTTACTTGTGCCAACATCGTAAATGGCAAACGCCCGCCTGCATAAAATCGGTTTTTATCGGCATCGGGGAAGTCCATTATAGCAGAGGCATCGCCGCCGTTATAAAAAGGGTGAATGGTCTCGAGCATCGCACGGCTATCCAAAGGAGTGATGACCGAAGTGCGATACACAAAACAAAGCTGTTGCGAGGCAGATGCTGGCGTAGGCTCAGTAGCTACTGGTGGGTAAGAAACCGCATCAGAAAACACATAATCATATCCCGGCATAGAAGATACCAAGTCATCAACTAAATCTCGGCTCGTAATTTCTTGGAAAGCATATACATCGGCATTAAGCGATAAAAGTATAGACCTTACACTATCGCGCTGTGTCGCTGGGTCGGAAGGAGCTCTACTCGGGTCTCCAAACCATTCGATATTCCAAGTAACGACATCGAGGCTGTTATTTTGCTCTACACAAAGTTCGGGTCTTGGAAAAGGTGGCTCAAAGGCTGCTTCACAAGGTAAGTCTGAATCGATGCGAGGCATGAGCTGTCTGATAGCAAAAAAGCGTCCGACAACACCTGTTACATTACAAGTATCTGGCTGTACATTACCAAAAAGGCTTGTAGAAAAATTGATACGCAACTCTCCCGTGCCACTTGCATCGGCAATAGGGGAGTTTCCACCCAAAATGCCGCCTGCTTCTGGGAATACAGCATCAACGACCTGCACTAAGGTGGCGATATAAGCGGGGTCATTTAGCTGGGAAACAGTAATAATTTGTGGAACTACAGGCGTTGTGGCTGTACCCAAGTCGGTGATAGAAGTGAGGTTAATGAGCTGTTCTTGTTCGCTAAAAGCGGAGCGTGTGCCTGTTATCGTAATCGAATCGCCGATGCTAAAAAGCCCTGCGCCGTGTAATGCGTTATCAAAAACAGCAATTCCGCCCGTAGCATCTTGAATGTAAGCGGGTCCGTTGAACTGGTCCGAGACGGTAAGCGTGCCCGATATGGTTACGCTCGTGCCGTGCGCTAAGGTACGTGCTGTAGCAATTGGAGTAATGCCTTGTCCTTCGACAGCAATATTGATAGTGGCTGCGCCCGTACTTTCGTGTGTAATATCGCCTGTGTGCCCAAAAGGAGCTGCGGCAGGGTTATATACGACATAAATCGTGGTCGTTCCAGCATTTACAGTAGCGGCATCGAGGGTAAGCGTAGTGCTATACGGTCCGCCTGATGTGAGTGAAATTTCAAACTCAGCTGGTGCGGTAATGAGAAGGTCATCGGCCATATCGCTACCTTCTACGGTATAAGACTGCTCTGCAGAAGGAGTACCTATGGTAGTTACCAAAAATGGGTCTAAATCTTCTGTAATATTGAGTGTAGGTGTAGCTATCGGAATTGGCGTACCTCGTACAATGAGGTCTTCCATGCGAGAAGTACCTACAGCGGATACTACGTCTGTTCCCCCTGTTACTCGTGTGTTGGAGGTCATAATCCAGCGTAGATATACAGAAGCTTGGTTGTCCATAGCATCGGGGAGGTCAGTCTCGGGGAGGAGTCCTGTAGTCCAATCATTTCCTACCGTAATATCTGTATCAGGGACATCAACCCAAGCCGTACCGTCGAGGCTATATTGGACTTTAAAGTCGCGCGGGCCAGCATTCGAGCTGCGCTGCTTAGAAGTTAGGGTAAGATTTTCGTATCCTGTGGTTACAAATTCGATTTCCCAGTATTTCGTACCGTCGCCATCGTGCCAGCCCGTATTGCTAATACTTTGCCCAGTTACGCCTGCGGGGTAGCTTACTATTCCTGTGGCGTTATTGGTAATGGTTTTGATGCCGTCGTTGGGAGGGATACCGTCGTCGGCAATATTGTCTTCGTCATCAAAATCCCAAGCGGCGATGGTTACTACGGGTACTACTGAAGGCACACCACTTACGATAAGCCCGTGCGTACCATCAAAAGCTGTTGTAGAAGCCGTTCTAAATGTGCCTCCTCCTCCTGTGGCATTAAAACCGTAGAGTCTAAAATTGGCTGTTGTAACATCAGTAAAACTCGAAATATCGTGCTCTGCAAGTAACATCGATGTAGCTGCACTTGAAGGTACGGCATCATCAGTATGGATTATGGTATAAGGACCGCCATTTACGGAAAGCTCTATGACGATGCTTGCAGGACCTGTCCCTGAGCGAAAATATCGCATATCTAAGGTTGTCAGGTTGTAGGCTATTGAGGAGGAGAATCCCCATTCGATGTAATTGTCAGCAGCTTTAGCAGTAGCCAAATCACCGCCTACGGTCCAGCCGCTTGAATTAAATCCAAAACCTGCATTCAATGATAGTCCTGCCCCTCTTACGAGGTTTTCTCCTGTAACGCCCGGACCTTCCACGTCTGGGGGCGCAGTCGCACCTGATATTGGTTCATAGGCTACAAGCTGTAGAGCGGATACTGCTACCTCTGCTCTAAAGCGTACATTATCTATACGCCAAGTACCTGCCGTAGTTGCGGCATTATATCCATAAATGCGAAAAGTAAGGTTTGCTTGTCCGTTGAGTGCAGTAATCGCACTTAAATCAAAATCGTGAAAACGCCAATCTGTATCATCAGGGACGTTCGTAACGGTTGTGGGTAACGGCGTGAAGGTCGTGCCGTCGGTGCTATAATGAATTTCAAAATCGCGAATACCTGTTCCTGAGCGTCTTTCGTCAAATGAAAATTCAATATCTGAAAAGCCTACGGTACTTGTAGAAAATTCAAAATATTTGTCGTTGTCTAATGTTCCAGTGCTCCAGTTGTTGGCAGTCCGTGCGCGTCCGCCAGTGCTGAGTGTTGCTTGTATCCAGCCTTGTGCAAAACCGAGTGCACCTAATGTGCTACCTTCGTCTACTGTGCCTGTGCCTGTTATGGGGTCGGTAGTATCACCTTCAAAATCCCATAAGACTATGTCGGTAGTTTGGGCTTGGCTTACTCCCATAAAGAGGAATAGCAGTAGTAGTATGGTAAGCGTCTCACCCAAATAGTTTGATAATTTTTTAATCATAATGATAATTGAATTGACTATAAAAAATGATGTATTTTACTATGGCTACAAAGTTACGACTTAGTATTGAACTGAATATGAAGGCAGCATGAAGTTTTTAATATTTGTTATGAGCTAATGCGTGCAACCGGTTTTTCAATGAGTTAGGTATTACGAAATAAAATTAGAAGTAACATTTTTTGAAAAAATGTTATTTCTAATTTTATTTTAAATTTGTAATCCTTATTTTTTTTTGCGAAATTGCCTTTTTAAAATTTGAGTAGCATTAAAAATACGTAATAGAGTGGTAGTCATTCTTTTTAGATTTTTGCGAGAGCTCAAAGAATAAATTTTGGGGTATCATTTTATTTGGGAGTACGGCAACTTTGCTAAATTAGCTCAGAAATATTATTTCTAAAATTTATTATTTTCGAATTTTCCTAAGTCGCTTTACCAACTTGACGTACCCGCCTTTTTTCGGTCTGCTTCAAAATTTTATTAAAGCTATTATGTTACTTTTGCCTTTGTATATATCAACATACAATCTCCTTACCTATGTTACAAGATAAAATCAATGCACTGATTGAAGAGGTTAATCATATCGAGATTCGCGATGCGGAGAGTTTAGAGTCATTTCGCTTGCGTTTTATTAGCCGTAAAGGCGAGATGTCATCTCTTTTTGAGGAGTTTAAGCAAGTGCCTTCGGAGGCTAAAAGAGAGCTTGGTCAGCTAATGAATGCACTCAAGCAAGCGGCAGAAGAAAAGCTCAAAAGCAGCAGTAAAGCCCTTGATCGTGAGCGCGACGCACTTGCTGCCTCGGCTATAGATGTAACGCTTCCTTCCACTTCTGAAACGCTTGGATCTTTGCACCCAATTAGTATAGTGCGCAACGAAATTGTACGTATTTTTGAACGCATCGGATTTAACCTTTCAGAAGGGCCTGAAATTGAAAGTGATTGGTATAATTTTACGGCTTTAAATTTTGCAGAAAATCACCCTGCGCGTGAGATGCAAGATACTTTTTTTGTAGCTCGCCATCCAGATACGGTATTGCGTACGCATACATCACCTGTTCAAATTCGTGCGATGGAAAAACAGTCACCTCCTATTCGGACGCTTTCCGTTGGTAGGGTCTATCGCAATGAAACAATTTCGGCACGTTCGCATTGCATGTTTCATCAAATAGAAGGGCTTTATGTAGATAAAAATGTGAGTTTTGCCGATCTTAAACAAACACTTTTGCACTTTGCAGAGGCTTTTTTTGGAAAAGGCACAAAAATTCGTTTGCGCCCCTCTTATTTTCCATTTACAGAACCAAGTGCGGAGATGGACGTATATTTAGGTACGGATACGCCAAGTAATTATCAGCTTACTAAGGGCACGGGCTGGCTGGAGGTTTTGGGTTGTGGGATGGTTCACCCCAATGTATTGAAAAATGTAAATATAGACCCTGAGGTTTACTCTGGTTTTGCATTTGGTTTGGGTTTAGAGCGCATTACGATGCGTCGCTACGGCATAAAGGATATTCGCAATCTTACAGAAAATGATGCCCGTTTTTTGCGTCAGTTTGCTGGTGCAATTTAAATTGTGTAAGTACTCTCACACTGCTATACATTTAGCAACCAGAAATAACATTTCTTTGAGAAATGTTATTTCTAACTCCATTTTTCCATAGCTTGCGTGGGGTTTACAGACTCTGCGCTATGGAAAGATGTATATCAATATGGCTTTTTCTATAGCTCGATGTGATAGGTTTGATGCAACATAGGATAGGCTGCAAACTCTTCTTTCCAATTGGCTAATCCCCAATTTATAGTTCCTTCTTGTCGGTTAGTGCTTACGCCTAGGCTAAAAAATGTTTTTCCTTCGAGGGTATATTTTTCGAATAAGACATGAAATAATCTATCTAAGGCAGAGCATTTTCTACCCGCTTCATTGGCAGCGATATACTGTGCGTGTACGCTATGATAATGCACAAAAATCACTGTAGCGGCGAGCATTTCGCTATTTTTATATATCGCAAAAAGTTTAATTTGTGCGGGGAATCTATTTTTGAGTAATAATATCTCCTTGAGGCTATGTACTGGTGCAGTATGATAGCGTTCTTGTAATCTTTCATTGAGGATATTCCAAGCAGTTTGCCACTCTTGAGATTCAACAACTTGAAATATTGCGTTATTGCTTTTTTTCAGATTTCTGATTTTTCTTTTGTGATAAGGTAGCTTTTTTTTTAAATCTCTCACGGCTGCAAACTCAACTAAGGCAAGGCTATGCTTTTGTGCTTGCAAAAAAAATATATCCTCTTGCTGTGTATTTGTTTTTTGATACAAAGGAGGTGCTTTATATATCAGCTCTGTAAATCCTTGATTTTTTAGCCATTTCAAAATGATTTGCAATATTTCTATCCGTTTTTGTGTTTTGATTTGGTTACAAAAAAGGACTCCTCCAAAACTCAATCCTTGATGTGAAAAGACTTGTTTGCCTTTGAGGTTTGCGGGCATTATGGCTAAGATATGGCCATCTTTGCGAATCATCAAAGAGACATCATTAAATTTATGGCTATGATAGTCCATAAAATTTCTATCGAAAAGAAAAAAGTGCTGATTTTGTTTTACAAACTCATTCCAGCACTTTTTATCCTGATTAGTATATTTCAGAATTTCCACTTTATTTTTTGTACTTATCGAGTTCTGCTTTGAGTTGTTGAACTTCTTGTTCTTTGGCTTTGAGCAACTCGTCTTTGCTTTTGTATTGCTGAATTTTCTTAAGCAATATTTTTTCGTTGGCTTCAAGCCTTGATTTAACTTTATTGATTTCGTTTTGTCGCTCTTGCATAGCTTCTTGTGTAGCTTGTAGCTCTTCGAGGTTTTGCCTCATTTCTTCTTCTTGCGCGCGCAGCTGCTCGGCTTGCATTTGCGTTTCTTGAAGTAGCTTTCTATTTTCAATGTCTTTTTGACTAGCTCTTTCGAGTGCTTTTTTAAGTATAACTTCATTAGCTACGAGTTTCTTAGCTTTTTTCTCTTCGGCTTGCTGCTTTCTATTAAGCTCCTCTTGTGTGGCTTGCAATTCTTCCATGTTCTGCCTCATTTCTTCTTCTTGCGCACGCAGCTGCTCGGCTTGCTGCTGCGCTTCTTGTAAGAGTTTTTTGTTTTCGATATCTTTTTCTCTTGCTCTTTCGAGTGCTTTTTTAAGAATTCCTTCGTTAGCAGCGAGTTGCCTTGCTTTTTTCTCTTCGGCTTGTTGCTTTCTGTAGAGCTCCTCTTGTGTAGCTTGCAACTCTTCCATGTTTTGCCTCATTTCTTCCTCTTGTGCACGCAACTGCTCGGCTTGCTCCTGCGCTTCTTGTAAGAGTTTTTTGTTCTCGATATCTTTTTCTCTTGCTCTTTCGAGTGCTTTTTGAAGAATTCCTTCGTTAGCAGCGAGTTGCCTTGCTTTTTTCTCTTCGGCTTGTTGCTTTCTGTAGAGCTCCTCTTGTGTGGCTTGCAACTCTTCCATGTTTTGCCTCATTTCTTCCTCTTGTGCACGCAACTGCTCGGCTTGCTCCTGCGCTTCTTGCAAGAGTTTTTTGTTTTCAGCCTCACCTTTCTTAGATTTCTGTAATGCTTTTTGTAATATTTGCTCGTTGATTTCAAGTGCTTGCTTCGCTTTTTGAATTTCTTGTTGCTTTCGTTGCATCTCTTCTTGTGTAGCTTGCAATTCTTCCATGTTCTGCCTCATTTCTTCCTCTTGTGCACGCAACTGCTCTTCTCTCATTTGGGCATCTCTCAATAATTTTTTATTTTCAGCTTCGTTTTGTTTAGCTTTAGCAAGTGCTTGTTGCAATACAGCTTCATTAGATTCTAATGTTATTTTTGCTGCTTCAAGTTCTTGCTGTTTGCGTTGCATTTCTTCTTGTGTAGCCTGCAACTCTTCCATATTTTGTCTCATTTCCTCTTCTTGCGAACGCAGCTGCTCGGCTTGTGTTTGTGCATCTTGCAGTAACCTCTGTGTGCGCAAACCGACTTTTACAGAGACGACGCTTGAGGCGAAACTTGCGACAACGCGCTCTATAAACTCGATTTGATGCGGCTCTAAAGATTTGAAAGAAGCCAATTCTAATACACCTTCTACTCTATCTATGGATTTAATAGGCAGGACAAGCAAAGAGCTGGGCGTACTTTCTCCTAATCCAGAGCTTACTTTAATAAAGTTTTCGGGTACGTGCTGTAGGTGTATTTTTCGTTTTTCACGGTAGGCTTCCCCTACAAGTCCTTCACCAATATCTATTGTTTTTTCTTGAATTTTTTGATAGTCATAGGCATACCAAGCTTTAAGCTCGAGGCATTGATGGCTACCGCTTTCTTTTAGGATATATATGGCGGCGTGGTTAGCATCGACATATTGCATCAATGCACTGACAAATTTTTGGCAGAGCACGTCGAGGTCTTTGGTATTTTCTTGTAATAGGTTAGAAAAATACGCTTCTCCCGATATAGCCCAATTGGTTTTCTTATCCTTCTCGGCTATATTTTTGAGGCTATCTCTCATATAATGAAAAGCTTGCCCGAGTTCTCCTTCTTTTTCAAATGCTTTAAAAGGGGTATCAAAATTTTTCTTACCGACTTCTATAGCAAAGTTTTTGAGCTCTTTGAGGTCTTCTGTAATATCGTTACTAAGCTCGAGTACATCACTAATTTCGTCGTTTTCGTATTCTTTGACAGTAGGCAATTCGCCTTTTTTGATTTCACTGAGGTTATGATTCAAGACTGCGAGGCGATAGCTAAGCCTGCTATTGATTTTATAGGCAACATAAACAAAAAGTAAGATGAGTAGGGCTAAGATCACGGGCGTTATAGTGCCATAAAGCAAATAGATATTTTGATCTATCTGCATTTGGGTTCTATTAATCTCTTCTTTTTGAATATTGACAATGAGGTCTAACACGGCTTTAATATCGTCGACTAATACTTTTACTTGCCCTACTTGCCTGCTTCTTTCAGAGCGTGATTCTTCGCTTAGATTGCTTCTTAGCCTAAAATGTTGCTCTTCAACTTGATTTTGCTTATCTCTAAGTCTATTCGCTTTAATTCTTACGTCGTACACAAGCGCTGTAACAGAAGCCTCTCTCCAAGTGTTTGTGTAGTTTGAGAGTGAATCCATGGCATTTAGGCACTCTTCCCATATTGCATTGCGTTCATCACGATGGCTTTCCTCGTCGGTGGCTAAATAGTTATCCATGGCATTAGTAGAGCCTGTAATGCAGTTTTCGATGACTTTACAATAAAAACGTGTTGGTACTGTGTTATATACAGTATAGTTATATTGCGAAAGCACCTGCTTTTGCATATACACGAGGTAAAATCCGAGCACACTGATTACGGATATGGCAATCACAAAAAATCCGAGCACGACGCGTCCTCGTAATGTTTTGGGGTGTAGGTATGATATAATGTTGTCTTTGTTCATTGTAGCTTCATTTGAACTCATCTAATAATTAGCACACAAATTACGTAGTTTTTTTGTTATTTCAAAGCAAAAAACGGACTTATCTTTTTTATTTACTTGCAAATGCGATAATAAAGTGTTTTTTTTGTATTTTATATCTAACCTACATACTGTATGTCAATTGATTTTCAGCAAGTTTCGAATCCTTGCTTTGTATTAGAAACTTCGAAGTTGCGTCGCAATTTAGAAATCTTGCATTATGTGCAGGCTCAGAGCGGTGCGGATATTATCTGTGCACTGAAAGGTTTTTCGATGTTTAGCACCTTTCCTTTGGTGCGTCAGTACCTCAAGGGTGCGACGGCGAGCTCGTTGCATGAGGCTCGTTTAGCGCATGAAGAGATGGGTGGCGAGGTCCATGCCTATGCACCCGCCTACGAGCCTGATGATTTTGCCGAGTTGATGACTTATTGCAATCATATTAGTTTTAATTCTCTTTCTCAATGGGAGCGTTTTAAGCCCGAGTTGAATGCAAGCCATAAAGCTATTTCTTGTGGTTTGCGTATCAATCCAGAATATTCAGAAGTAGAGGTTGATTTATATAATCCTTGCATACGAGGCTCTCGCTTTGGTGTGCGTGCGCAGGATTTGAATGGGGCGTTGCCCGAGGGTATAGAGGGCTTACATTTTCATACACTTTGCGAGCAAAATGCCGATACGCTTGAGCGCACGCTACCGCATTTGGAAAAGAAATTTGGCAAGTATTTGCATAGTGCAAAATGGCTCAATATGGGTGGTGGGCATCATATTACACGTGAGGACTATGATGTCGAGTTGCTTATTCGTTTGATAAAATATATGAGTCAAAAATATAATCTCAAAATTATTTTGGAGCCAGGCGAAGCCGTAGGCTGGCAGACGGGTTATCTGGTTTCAGAAATTTTAGACATTATGGACAGCGACGGCATCAAAGTTGCACTTCTAAATGTATCTTTTACAGCGCACATGCCCGACTGCTTAGAAATGCCTTATAAGCCCAGGGTATTAGGTGCTACTGATGTAAGAGAGGGTATGCCGACTTACCGTTTAGGAGGTTCTACCTGCTTGGCTGGCGACTTTATGGGTGATTATTCTTTTGATGCGCCTTTGTCGGTCGGTGATAAGATTATTTTTGATGATATGATTCATTATACGATGGTCAAGACGAATACTTTTAATGGTGTAAAACACCCAGATATAGGCATCTGGGAGGAGAGTGGTAATTTTAGACTTGTGCGCCGTTTTACTTACGAACATTTTCGCAATCGTTTGTCTTGATAAGTAGGTAAGCATTGTAAGTCAGAAATAATTTTTTTTAATAGGCATTATCACGTTTAAATAATACAAGAAAACTTGCCGTGTTTGGTGTCAGCGCCAAACACTTATGCATGATGTAGAAAAACAAACGAGATAATCTTTGATATATATGATTTCTAAGACCATTTTTTCTATATTTTGGGGTTTGCAAACCCCAAAATATAGAAAAAAGTACAGTAGTATGGTCTAAATCTTCATAATATTGAATCTGTTTGCTTAGAAATTTGCTTTATTTTTGCAAATTATGCAAATTTGTAGGTGGCAAATTTGATGATTTGAAGTTTTTGTTCGTATATTAGGCTTAAGTTACGTTTCTTGATTGCTATAGGGTAGCTAAAACTATCTGCAATATCGCAGGCTTCCTAAACCTTGCTTTGTTGCTGTAAGAAAATGCTCTTATACAATTTTATGGCAAAAAATGTATTTTTTAGTTGTTTTCTAATTCACTGTATCTCTATTAAAACCATTTTAAACACATACAAATAAATGGCTACGCATATAACATCTTATCGGCGCATTTTTCTAATTTGTTTGCTTCTCCTAACTTTTCAGTACATAGGGTTTGGA
The DNA here is from genome assembly GCA_020832465.1 of Bernardetiaceae bacterium. Lineage (GTDB taxonomy): Bacteria > Bacteroidota > Bacteroidia > Cytophagales > Bernardetiaceae > JAFIER01. The sequence continues at coordinate 59,275 of JAFIER010000066.1, read as the reverse complement.
TTTGGGTTTCTCGTTGCAGAGCCTATATACTATGATAAAGGCGGCAGAGTACATACCCTTGATAAAGGTGATGAAAAGCCACCTATTTTGGTATTTTTTGAAGGCAAGTTTGAGTTTAAGGGTACGGACGTTACCCAAGAGTGGATTACTTGGATGACTAAGAATGAGCGCAAAAATGGACAATTTTTTATTGAACGCGCACGTAATAATTCGTGGTCATTGATTAAAGGTGTGGGCGGTAAAGGCGAAGAATCTAACATTTATAAAGTAGATATAAAGCACGAAAAAGGTGAAAATAACTATCGCATTAAATATCTGAATGCGGAGGGCAAATATTTTTATTCCCCTACGGTAAGTTTTGTTGCAAAAGAAGACCCTGCCGTGAGCTTCTATCCTAAGCGTGTCTCTTCCAAAATTACCTTTTCGAGAAGTACAAGCTATCAAATTTTAGATAAAAAACGTACTGTACTGATTCGGGGTGAGGGGCTTAGTGTAAACTGTTCGGACTTGAGCACGGGGCTTTATTACCTTATTATAGACGGCAGAGAGGAGCAGTTCTTTAAAAAATAAGCTATATGATGAATGCTTATTCTTCTCTGCCTAAAATCATGACAAACTACAACTGCTATCTATGGCTTGCATCACCTTGTCTGTTTGTACTAATGCAGTAATCATTTTCTGATAATGTACAATCTCCTGAGGGCTAAGATTTCTACCTTTTCGGTCTTTGAGCCATTTTTGAGCAGGCTGATACGCACCGATATAAAACTCCCACGCCTTTTGAGGAACTTGCGTAAAATATTGGGTTGAGTTTATCCAAACTTGACCTATTTTTTTGTATGAATCTGTCATTTTAAAACTTTTTCTACCTATTGTTTCCACAAGATTATCCCCGTCTATGGGATATAATATTGAGGGTTCTTCAAGGCACTCATGCGTGAGCCCATGCAATGCTCGCAACTCTGCACCGAACTTGACGAGTTGCCAAAAATTTTCTTTTTGTGGGAGCGGTATGCGTGGAAAATCTATTTTCAAAAATTCATTATAAGTTTTGCGGTAGGTCGGAGCGTGCAAAATGGCATAGACATAATCTAATATATCTATGGGTGCAAATTTTGAATTATCATCATCTGTTTTTTCGGCTTCAAAACTCATACCTAAATGTTCGGCGATGCGCTTTATTGTTTTTGATTTAAAATTGGGCAGTCGCAGATTTTTGTCAATATCTTTGGCAAAAAGACTTTGATTTTGTTTTTCTTTCCATTCTTTTTTATAGGCATCAGCTTCTTTTTGAGCCTTTTGATAGGCTTGCATTTGCTCGTTATAATATTTTGCAAGTAGCTCATCAGGTTTTTTAGCTTTTTCATACATAGCTTTTACTTTTTCGAACCCTTCTAACAAGACCTCCGCCTCTTCGTAGCGCAATTTCATATTTTCTAAAAGTTGTGTTTGCTCTTCCAGAGTATTGATATTGGGATAGAGATAGAGTGGGAAAACATAATTAGTTTCTTTTCCACGGTTAGATATGGTACATTTGTCAACAAGATTTTGCGAAATAAATACGTGCCTATAAGCAGAAGAGCTCAATAGCTTAGTGGTAATGAGTGCATAGTTTTTTGTATCTTTCAAATGCTTCATGGTTTCATATCTGGGGTACGAAATAAAGCCTTTTGAAATTTTAGTATAATAAATAAATTTGGAATCAAATACACGGTAGTCAATTTTGGTAATATGAGATATTTGCCTTCCTGTTTTGATAATATCTTTTTGAGCACTTTTTATATCCCAATCACGACTATCCGCACCGAGTTTATATTTCGAGCGTGCTTCTTTTTCAGATAGATATACGAGATCATCGATAGTATCTTTTGCTTCTTGTACCGAATTTGCTATAGTCAAATGGTCTCTTGCCGTTACCAAACCGCCACTATAGACATTAAAAAGCTCTTCCAAAGCAAAACCTTTTTTATACATAGCCTCGCCTGCAAAATCCTTAGGAAAAAAGAAATAGTAAGGTTTTTTGTAATCTACTTTCTGCCACACCACAGATTCTAGATTATGCTTATCGAGAAATTCAAGCTTAAAATTACGACTTCCTAAAAGCTCTTTGTAAAATACCTCAGCGTACTTTTTTTGCTTCTGCAAAGGTTTTTTGACAAAAATATTGATCGACACGCCTTGCATAATATCAAAAACATTCTCATCTTTAGTTACATCTATAGGTAAGACTACTTCTTTTTTTGCACTTCCATGTAAATTGAGAATATAAACGGCATCAAAGTTATCGATAATATATTTTCGCATTTGGCGATGAATCGTTCCATCTATAAACGAGTTGTTCGTAATCATTGCAACAATTCCTTCGCCGTTTTTTTGTACCAGATGCTGCGCATAGCGAATAAATTTGATATAATCATCAGATAGGGGTTGTATATTTCGCTCATTCAACTCCTTTTTATAATCTTCAATAAGATGTATTATCCATGCATTTTTATTTTGACTGCTTACCGAATACGGCGGATTTCCCATAACAACCATCACGGGCGCATCTTTTTTGATTCTATCAGCTTCTTGGGCTTCACGGGTGAGCCACTGCGTAAACTGATTTTCCAAACTCGAGTGCGCCTCTTCAAGACTATTGGTAAGAAAAATATTAAATCGTTGGTTATTAGGATTTTTATATCCCGTTTGGAAGAGTAGCATATCCATTTTGAGATGCGCCATAGCATAGCTCGCCATCATGAGCTCGAAGCCATTAAGACGTGGGATTAATTCCTTCTCAGCATAATCAGCCCATACACCTTTGATATTTTTAAAATAAGTTTGATAGATATACTTAACTGTTTCGGCTAAAAAAGTACCCGTTCCCGTAGCTGGGTCTAAAATTTGTACTTTGTGATATGGTTTATTTTCGTGGTATATTTTTCCTTCGTGTGCCAAACCATTTGTGAGGTCAAATTCGGTTTTAAGCACTTCATCGACAGCACGGACAATAAACTTTACGACAGGCTCGGGTGTGTACCAAACGCCCCGACTTTTGCGAAGCGCAGGATTATAGCGTGATAGAAAAGTTTCGTAAAAATGTATAATAGGGTCTTCCGCTCCCGTATGTTTGCCAAAACCATTTAAAATCTGCGATAAATCAGTAGCTCTAAAAATTTCTATCAAATCATCTATAATCCAAAGCATGCGTTTATCGACATCGTAGCCCGCAATGTATTGAAATAACTTTCGCAAAAAAGGGTTAGATTGTGGAAGCAACTCGGCGGCTTTCTGTCTGCTAAAGGTATCGAGCTGCCGGTCGTGAAAACGAGCAGCAAAAAGTCCGTAAGCAATAGTTTGTGCATAGACATCAGCAAAAGTAGCTTTATTCATACCCTTGATAAGCAAGTCTTGAAATGCAAAAAACTGACCGTGCAACGAGCTTTCGGTTTCGCTTGTAAGCGTTTTGTAAATCACATCTTGAATCATACGGGCTTTTTTAGCCATCATCTCGGCGAGTTGCAAAGGGTCTTTGATATGCTGATGTTGCCTATTAGTAAAAGTTGCGATAAGCTGTGTGAAGGCTTCAAAATTATCCTCGAGCGAAATAATTTTTTCGTTTTCTATTTTTGCAATTGTTATTTCGGTTATTTTCTGACCTTCTCGGTAATAAATAAAGCGCAAATAATCTGTAAAAATAATATTATCCAACGCCTCTTTATATCGCTCGAACTGTTCACGGTTTTTTCTTTTTCCTTCTAAGTCTTTGTCTCCAATATCTTTAGCCTCGATATAGCCCAAAGGAATTGCTTTTTGCGTAAGTACATAATCAGGTGAACCGCAAGCGATGCGTGCAGGTTCGTTCGTAATTTCAATACCTTGAGTGAGCTCGGATAAGAGCTGTGCCAAATATCCTCTATGCCTATGCTCACTCGCTATACCTATTTGATACTGCTTCTGGACTGCCGAAAGGTACTTATCAATATACTGCTGCATAAAAAACAAAGGGTTTTAATCTCGCTTCAAGTAAAGTGGCAAGATACTAAAAAAATAGAGAAATCAAACGCAACTCTGTGCGTGGGGGTGTATGACAATTTTGCTAAATTTTTAGAAATAACACATCTTTCAGAAATGTTATTTCCGAGATAATTTCAGCCTTCACAGTTTCTAAAAACTGTAGCCCGAAGCTCCAACTTTGGAAGTGGCTTGCTTCGTTACTACAGGCGCACAAATATTAAATATCAAGTTGCCGTACTCCCCTGCTAAAAGTTTTGGCGGAACTCTTAGCGGGGCTATCTAAGATGGTAATCTTTAAGCGTAATTTTTAGCCGTAAGCATTTTGATTTTTAAAATGTTATATTAGGGTTTGAATTATTACATTGATTTTTTAGGCTAAATTCTCACTTTTTAGAGTTTTTATGTTTTGAATTTCAATTATTATTTGTAAATTGTTTGTTACGATAAGATATTATCGCTAAACTTTGTAATACAAGGGATTTGATTTTTCGAATTTTAAATTTAGATGCTTATACCTACACCATGGAACAACATTATACAACACTAAAAAATATTACACCTCAGACTTGGGAGCACCCTGCTGACCGCGCAGCCCTAAGCACACTCAAAAAAGCACCAGGTTTGGATACGCTTATCAAAACTATTTTTGGTGCAACAAGCGAACGATCTCTTCGGCTTATCTTTTTAGCATCAGCTGTAAAAGTTTCGGAGCGTCAGTTTTCAACTTTGCACGGTATATTTGGCGAGGTTTGCCAAACCTTAGATAGCCCTTATCGCCCTGATCTTTTTGTATCACAAAATCCTTTTCTCAATGCGGGTGCAATTGGTGTAGATAAGCCTTTTATTGTACTGAACTCTTCTTTGATGTCTATCATGAATGAGCAGGAAATTCGTTATATCATGGGTCATGAACTCGGACATGCACTGAGTGGGCACGCACTCTATAAAACGCTATTACAAATTGTGATGAACCTATCGAGGCTGGCTACAGGCATTCCACTCACTGGTATTGCCTTAATGACCCTCATTACTGTGCTCAAAGAATGGGATAGAAAAAGCGAGCTCAGTGCCGATAGAGCAGGTTTACTTGCAGTGCAACAGCCCGATGTTCCGGTGCGGGCGCTTATGAAAATGGCGGGCGGTACAGAAACGGCTTCAATGGATTTGGGTGCATTTATAGCGCAGGCGGAGGAATATACAAATGCTAATAAAGGCTTAGATAGCGTATATAAATTTTTGAATTTGATAGGACAGAGCCACCCTTTTCCCGTACTTCGTGTGCTCGAGCTTGTCAATTGGGTACGCACGGGCGAGTACGATAATATTTTGCAAGGCGATTATAGAGAGGCTGATTTTACAGCAGATTGGCAAGAGGCTACCAGTGCTTATGGCAGAGATTTTACCGAGACAACACAATCTGTATTCAAAGAAACAAGCGAGAATATTAGCGATGCTGCACGCAAAACAAGTGAGTTCTTTAAAAGTTTGCTTTTAGATAAAAACAATGGTAAGCACGAATAGTTTGGCCATTATCCCTAAAATAAGTGTGGATTTATTTTTTATGTTAGATAACAACAAAAGGAGTGGTATTTTGGTCATATTATTTTTTAATTACATCCTGACTGCTTCAAAACATCATATATGAAAACGGATAATAGCGCATACAAGCCTTCCGAACTGCTTATTGAGCAGCTCCCCGTACTCGTTTGGAATACAGACGAGACGCTTCGTCTTACCTATATAAGTGGGCAGCTCAAGCATACTTTTCATATTGATACCCAGTTGCTTTTAGGGCGTTCGATAGAAGAGGCGTTGCTCCAACGCAAACCTTTTTTTCGTATAGAAGCTCATAAGCAGAGTTTGCACGGCATTAAATATAATTTTACCTTTGAAGCGCGGAAGCGCATGTTTCAAGTCAGCATTTCGCCCTTGCGCAATGCTGATAATTTGATTATTGGTGTGAGTGCTATGCTTACAGAAATGCAGGTAGCTACATTTATAAGCAAAAATAACGAAGATACTTTTTTTGAAAACTTACCGAGCCAAGTAGCTATTGTATCCTTAGAAAATAACGAACTTTATTATATCAACGAAAGATTTGCAGACCAATTATTATATACCGTAGCGGAATGTAAAACACTCCGACCTGCCGATATTTTTATTGATATTGAGCGTTTTCAAACTGCTTTGCAGCGCATCAAAAGGCGAAGAAGTATTCAAGATTTCGAACTTTTACTCAAACGAAAAAATAACAAAACTTTACACGTTTTACTCAATGCGCAAATCATCGCTTACCGAAACGAGCAGTGCTTGCTTTGTGAGTTTACGAATATTACAAAATATAGCCGCAACGAAGAAAAATGGTATAGCCTTGTTAAGTCTGCACCTAATTATGTATTACACGTCGACCAAGAAGGGCAAATCTTGTTCGTCAATCGTAATTTTATGGGGCTAAATATGATGACCCTCATGGGCAGAAGTTTTATATCCTTAGTATGCGAAGAAGATAAGGAAGCCGTACTTCAAGTATTCGAAAAAGTAAGAGTGAAGCATAATACAGGCGAATCTGAAATGAGAATTAAAGACCAAGTAACTGACGAAGTTTTTTGGTTTAATGTACGTATTGCACCGCTTTTTACTGACAAAGAACCACACGGTTTTGCTGTTATTGCTACGGATATTACTGAAAATAAAGCCCAAGAAATCGAAATCAGAGAAAGTAGGCAGAAAAAGCAAGCACTTATAGATACTATACCAGACCAAATTATGGTTTTTTCTGCACAAGCGATATGCAAATCCTATAAGCCCGCCAATAAAAATGATATTTATGGCCAGGAAATTGAAAACCAACATATTAGTAATATATTTCCGCCCGTGCTTGCCTCACTCATGGAAATTACGATTCGTAAAACCATAGAAAAGCAAGAACTACAAACGCTTAACTACGCTTTGCAAGTCAAATCTAAAATGGCTTACTATGAAGGACGCTTCATGGAAAGTGGCTCAGACGAAGTACTGCTTATAATCAGAGATGTTAGCGAAAAAAGAGAAGCAGAAGAAGAGATTAAAAAAGGCAAAAAGCAGTACGAGCAGCTTATCAATAATATTGATGAGATTGTGTATGTATTACGGCTTAACCCCGAAACACACAGGCTTTATTTTGATTTTGTAAGCAAACAACTCAAAAATATTTTGGGATACGAAACCCAAGAAGTTTTTGATAATCCCAAATTGTTCGTAGAGCAAATACACCCTAAAGAAAAGGCTACACTCAAAGAAATTTTTTGGAATGCTGTAAATATCAATAAAAAAGTTACGCGTACTTATAGAATACGGCATAAAAAAACAGGCAAGTATGTCTGGATTGAAGATAGGCTCATCCCTCAATTTAGTCCTGACGGCACGTTTAAAGGCGTACTTGGCATGGCGCGAGATGTAACAAAAGAAAAAGAAGCTGCAAAAGAAATTAGAGAAAGTGAACGCAAATATAGGTTACTTATAGAAACGATGCACGAACCTATACTTGTTATCAACGCCCTCGATAAAATTACATTTATCAATAAACGAACCGAAGAACTTTTTGGATACCCCAAAGAAGAACTTCAATATGCCTCGGCTAAAACCTTGCTTGCGCAGCCAGAGGAAGTCAATAGTTTGCATACGCTTTTTTTGAGTTGGAAAAATGAAGACCAACAACAACTCGAACTCGAAATGAAAGCTAAAAATGGACAAAAAATATGGGTATGGGTAAGTAGTAGCCCTATTATAGAAGAAAATGGTGAAATATTCGGAAGTATTATTGCACTTGCTGATATTACACCACTCAAAAAAGCACAAGATGAGGTCTTAGCTATCAATAAAGAAATGGAGCAGTTGCTTTACCGTGCTTCTCATGATCTTAAAGGTCCGATTAGTTCTATTATGGGTATCATAAACCTGATGCGCATGGAACTAAAAGGCGATACAGCCTCCCAATTTTGCGATTTAATGAGCGATTCGATTGCCAAATTGAGCGAACTTATCAAAGACCTCTCCCACGTCTCTTCCATAAAACAAGGTAATTTGAGATTTAGCAAAATTACCTTAAAAGACTGTTTGAGCTCTATTTGCAAAACTTACGAATACTATCCAAATTATAAAAAAATTGCTGTTGATTTGAATGTATCCAATGATGAAATCCTCGAATCTGATGAATCGCTGCTACGTACTATATTTCAAAATTTTATAGAAAATGGAATTAAATACGCTGATTTTAAAAAGCAAAATCCGTATCTTAAAATTTACTGCTACCGGCCTAATCCAGATTTTTTACACGTTATTTTTGAAGATAATGGTATTGGTATTTCAAAAATACATCAAGATAAAATTTTTGATATGTTTTTTAGGGCTACAGACCAAGCTAAGGGAAGCGGTTTAGGACTTTATATTGTGCAAAGTGCAATTCGTAAACTCAACGGGCATATCAACTTAGAAAGTCAAGAAAATATAGGTAGTAAGTTTGAAATAATACTACCCGCTCAAAATCAATCCTAAATAATTTTTTTTTTTAGCCATTCGCTAGCCAAAAACAATATTTTTGAAAGCAATGTTATTGCTAAGCCTGTTTTTCCATAGCATAGTCTTATAGTTTGCGCAACCTATTGCTATAACCTTGTCATATTGAAAAATTTAAGCTAGCGAGTGAGTTTGATATAATCTCGTAGGAGTGTTTGTAGAAAAACTAAATCGCTTGCTTCCTTATGTGTAATTTGAAGCCTTTCTTGTAAAATTTGAGCCGTTTCTGTAGCCAAAGCTTGCTCTTTTTGGGGTTTTCGTACTACCCTATTGATTACTTTTTTGACAATTAGCATTTCCGCCTCTTTGAGTTTGACAGCCTCTGGAAATACAACTTCTCTATCGGCTTCTTGCTGATGCTTATCTAATACTTGTTGCATCGTAACCTTAGTTCCTATACTGGCTTCTATCATAATAATGGTTGTACCAGCAATCAAATCGCCAAGTCTTTGCTTTCTACGTGTAATCAGCACAAGAAGCGCAGCGACTCCACCTATAGACAGCGTTATATCTACAAAACGAAATATCCAACGCAGCAGAAACTGACCCGTATCGGGTATTTCACCATTGATTTGTACTACACGGGTTTTAAGTACTCTTTTTCCAATGCTTTGACCATTGAGCAACAACTCACAAAGCAAAGGATAGAAAAATATAGGAATAATAATGATAGAAGCTACCACTATAGAGGACTGAAAAAGATCAATATATTGCAACAGCAAAACTACTAACATTACATAGGCTAAAAATATAAGCCAATCTATGACAGTAGAGGCTATGCGCACACTAAGAGGTGCAATTTTATACTCAATTTCTACATTTTGAGAAGTCAAGACCTGAATGCTTGCCATTTGATTTGAAGTTTGTTATCAGAAATACAAATTCTGCACTTAAAAAATAAATTTTCTCACGAAAAGATTATTTTTTAAGTGCAGGCTTTTAGTTTTTATTCAACGGTAGCCCTATACTCCTCGGCAGTCATTAAGTTTTCCAAGTCGTCGGCATTTTCGGGTTTAATTTTGATAAGCCAGCCCCCTTTATAAGGGTTAGTATTGACAATCTCGGGGTTGTCTTCTATCGCTTCATTAAACTCGAGAATTTCACCCGATACGGGCATATACAAATCTGATACTGTCTTGACGGCTTCTATACTACCAAAGACTTCTCCGCCTTCAATTGTATCACCTACGGTATCGACCTCTACATACACAATATCGCCCAATTCGCTTTGTGCAAAATCAGTAATACCGATGGTCATTGTGCCGTCATTTTCGAGGCGCACCCATTCGTGTTCTTCAGTATAACGGAGGTTTTCAGGAAAATTCATACGTATAATTTGGTTTTGTGTATAATAATGATGCAAATAGTGCAAAATATAGAAAAATTGTAAATTTTAAAAATGCAAAAGCAAAATAAATAGCAAACTTATAGGTTCATACTCAAAGTATTTGTTTTATTTAGCTAAGAACCGAAACCGATTCTTCCTGTGCCTTCTTTAAAGTCTGAAAGGTCTTCATTGAGCTTTTTGTTAAAAATTTGTGCTAGAGAAACAGGTTTCTCAAATTTCTTTTTGAGCTTATTTACCTTAGCAATTTCGTTGGCATTTTCTACGCTCAACTTATCAAATTTATGAATAGCAAGCAACCTGCCCTCACGCAAAAGTGCTTGGTCTAAGTTGCGAATATCAGTATTAAACGTACAGATAATCTTGAGGTTTAATACATCAGATAGCAAACCGTCAGAGACGTTTAGTAAATTAGCAATAGCCGACTTATCAGCATTAAATTTATCGCGCGCCTGCACCGAATCCTCAGATTCTTCGATAATCAATACGGCATCTTGATAATCAGACAAAAACGTAATAAAATCAGGACTTGCAATATCGCGAAGTAGCGAAATTGGATAGAAAATAAACTCTATCTCGGGCTTGGCAGAGCTAATTAAATAACGAATGTAGTTGGTCTTACCACTGCCCGTAAGTCCGTGAAAAATAAACAAACCAGAGCTATTGCGTTGGTTGATAAGCTCAACGATTGTCTCGTGCTTTTTATCAAAATCCTGACCGTAATAAAGATTCAAATCAGGAATATGAGGTGCTTTAATCTCATGTTTGCGAAGCGTTAGTCCGATACGTGGTGTATTACCTACAATACTGATATAGCGTTTTTGGTCGTCTTCGGTCTCGACGAGGCATTTTTGTGCAATTTCAAAAATTTGCATCAAATCTTCTTGGGTCTCGTCTTCAATGGCTGTAATGTTATGCAAGGCAAAACGCACTTTATCGAGCTTCTTTACCGAGTCGCTATCGACATTGATGACAATGCGCTCATCGCGTAAAAAAAGATACCAATCTATAGAATAACGCCCCTCTTTTTTGTTAAAACTTGTATATCTTTTGTAAAGTTTGAGCGGGGCAAAATCTGCCTTTTCGAGCTTTTCAATAAATTTATTTAAATCGACTTGAAGATTGCTCTCACAATATTCGCTCATACTCAGCTCTATGGGCTTTTGGTCAAAGCGATTGAGCATATAAAACATTTCACTAAAATAACCCTCTCCAAAGACGTTATAACGACCGAGACGAGTTTCTTGAGCTTTTTGATTAGCTTGTTTGTGCGAATTGTTGAAGTTTGTATTTGTACTCATGCAAAATTATAAAATTTGTAGTCTAAAAAAATCTGTTAGGCTTGCCAAGTCTGTAAAAAGTTTAAAGCCTAAGCCTTGCGCTCAAAACTGCGAACTCACTGCCGTTGCGCCCTATAAACTACGTATAAAGGCAAATCAAACAGTTTAGCATTCAAAACGTGATAATGAATGTATAAATGATAATGACAAAAACGTAACTATACGCAAAAAGTTCGTACTAAAGCAAATCTGTTTGATTTTTGTAACGTTTAGGGTAATCCCAATAGCTAAATACAGCCTTTTCGTCCTCCCATTCAGCCCAATAAGTAATCGGTGCTTCGAGTGCATAATAGGCACAGGTGGGTAGATTATCGAGTGTTTGCTTGCCTATCTCATCAATCCAATCGTTTAAATCTGGATTATGCGCTACAAGTAAAATAGTTTGAAAATGATCAGACTGCGCACGCACAACCTCACGCATGGCTTCCGTACCTTGAAAATATAAATCCTCTTCAATCTGAATTTTGGGTATGGCTAAATGCCCCGCAAAAATTTCTGCCGTAAGTCGTGCCCGCAAAGCAGGGCTCGAAAGCACCAAAAGCGAATGACGCTGTAAGCCCTGCACACTCCGCAATCGCTTTGCCATAAATGGTGCATTGCGCTTGCCACGCTTATTGAGCGGGCGTTCTATATCCGGAAGATCCTCTTTCCAAGACGATTTTGCATGTCGCAAAAGAATCAAAGTTTTCATATTTATTGTTTTTGGGGTGTACGTCAAGTTGGTAAATCGACTTAGGTAGTGTCAGAACTTATAGAAATAACATTTCTGACAGAAATGTTATTTCTGAATAGAAAATGTCTATTAGTATGGTGCTATTCAATAATTGCTACTTTGGCAACGAAGGTATCTTCACCATCACTTGTACTGCTAAAAATCAAATATACCCCTGTAGAGGCTTTTTGATTGAGGTAGCTACGCCCGTCCCAAGTGGCTGTACCGCCAAAAGCTCGGGTTTCAAAAATAAGTTTGCCTTCGATATCCGTAATCTTGACCTCTGCATTAGAAGCCAACCCCTCAATAGTGATAAGCCCTTGAAAAGCAGGGCGAACGGGGTTGGGAAAAACCTTCACCTGCTGATGAAAACGAGTAGCATCAGTAGCAGTACCCCGATAAGACACTAATCCTAATGCCGTAGCAAAAAAAACTTCCCCCGTGCTGCCAATAATTCCTAAATCCAAAACTTGGTTGGAAAGTAACGGACTATTTTCAGCAGTAAAATGATGAAAAAGACGGCTTCCATTCGCATCAAAAAGCCATGCACCATTGTTAGTAGCTATCCATTTGCGATTGCCACCATCGCTTTTGAGGCTAATAATACGCTCATCACGGAGCAAACGACGATTCTCAAAAAATATATCACTGGCATTGATCGCATTATTATTGAGCAAAGGAAATACATCAAAAACAACACGTATGCCTTCATTTGTGCCTATCCAAACAGTGCCCCTGCGGTCACTTAAAAGAGAACGCACTGCAAAACTCGGCAAATTCCCTTCATTGAAAGTCTCGGTCAGGACGCGCGAGCGACGCTCGGCATCAAAAATCAAAACATTCCCACCCCTATCTGGTCGTAAGCGTGCCCAAACCTGCTCGGCGATATCGAGCATAAGCCCGTTAGCATCGACATTATCAAAACCAAAATTATAAGACTGCCAACTGCCCTCAAGGTTTTTGCGGTAAAATGTAGGATCATTGCGGTTAGGAGCCCAAGGTGCAACCCAAAGATTTCCACTTGCATCAACTTTGACATCTGCTACTTGATTCTGGCGCAAAGGGCTATTAGAAGAGTCTATTTGGCTGAAACTATCGTTTTCTAAATCCCAAACCAAAATTCCATCTTGAAAAGAAGCCAAATAAATACGTCGCTCAAGCGGACTATAAGTAGCCGCTATCAAATCACGCAGCGCAGGGATAGCAACACTGCCTTCTAAAATCCCTTCTGAATTGTAGTTTGTCCATTCCCCACGCTCAAAAACATAAAAACCTTTGGTAGAATTTCGTGGACGATAATCACTGCTATAGCCACCCGAGACCACAAGAATTTTATCTTCAAACTCAAGCACAGCATGCGCCTCTGCGCTGTAAGGTCCTGACGGAAAATAAGCCTCAAAATCACCACTTTCATTGCCCAGCAAGCCACTACCCCTATCAGCTATCCAAAGCAAACCTTCGGGGTCTTCAAAAGCAAATTGCGGCGCAACAAATTTCTCACGAAACTGACGCACAGCCACCCCGCTACTCACCTCAAACACACCACTTGTATCAGCAGCAAGCCAAACCCTACCACGCTCGGCAGCCGAAAGCCCCGTAACGACTAAGCCCCTTGTCGCGCCAATAGCCTCAACAGCATTACCATCATAGCGATAAAGCCCATCGTTACGAAGAGCAAAGTAAAGATGAGTATCCGTTGCCGTAACTTGGCTTACGCTGCTGCTACCCGTAGTAGGGCTTAAAGTCTGCCAATTCGCAAAATCTCTTGGATTCACACTCGGACTAAGCGATACAGAACGAACGCCCTCTGCCGTAGCGGCATAAAGACGGTCTCTAAAAACTACGGTATTAAAAATCTCAAGGCGATTGCCCTGAGCATTTAAATTGCGATAAGTTTGGCTGATGCGCAAAATTTGCATATCTAATACTACAATACCAAACTGACTGCTCAAATAGGCTTTATTCTCGTGAAATGATACGTGGTTGAGACGCTTATCGCGAATCGTTGTTTCGTTGAGTATAGAGCGAATATTGATAACCTCATCGTCCGAAACAAGGTCAATATTTCCATTTTCGTATCCTACCACTAAAAAACCGCTCACGGCATCATAGCCCAAGCAGCTTACACTAATATCGCTAAGCCCATCACTTTGAGAGAGCGTGCTCACTTGCTGCTGTTGCCTATCCCAATAAAAAAGTGCATTCCCAGAGGCTGCATACACACGTTCCGAGCTCCAAGCCAAAAGGCGTGCATCGTAGTATGTCAAATGGCTACGCCATTCGCCAACAGGAATATTTTGCGCCGCAAGATTGGGCAATGCAAAATAACAAAATAACAAAATAATAAGTACGCCTAGAAGATGATTGCGTATATCGTCAAATAAAATCGCCATGAAGCGTGTTAGAATTAGCAGATACTAAAAAAAAAATAAATTTTGCTGATTGTTTGTAACAAAACACCCTGTAATTAGATTAAATACAAATTAGCGTTACATAACTAAGATTGGCTTAATGACTAACATTTTTTCGAAGGCTGTTAGTGAGTAAGTCAGCCTAAGTGCGCCACTCAAGTTACAAAAATGATAAAAATTTAGTAAACAGCAAGAGAAACTCTTTTTTTTTGCCTAAATTTGTATCAATATGCCTTTTTGCCATAGAAAAATGTAGCTCAAGAGGGCAATTGTATCTAAGCCTGAGAAGGTTTTTGTCAAAAGTTTAAGCCTATAAGATTTTGCAAAATCTTTGTAGGTGCAAACATAGTTTTTACTCTTAAAAAATACACAAAATACAACATTGAATTATGCTTCAAATAAAAAATTTACAAGCGCGTATCGAGGAAGAAAATATTCTTAAAGGGCTAAACTTGGAGGTAAAACCAGGTGAAGTACATGCCATTATGGGACCCAACGGCTCGGGAAAAAGTACATTAGCCTCAGTGCTTGCTGGTCGTGAAGAGTACGAAGTTACAGGCGGTGAAGTCAGTTTTGACGGCAAGGATTTACTTGAACTTGCGCCTGAGGAGCGTGCTGGCGAGGGCTTATTTTTGGCTTTTCAATATCCCATTGAGATTCCTGGCGTCTCGAATACAAATTTTTTGAAAACAGCTATCAACGAAATTCGCAAATACAAAGGCGAAGAGGAGCTCGATGCTGTCGGATTTTTAAAGCTCATGAAAGAAAAAGCAAAGCTCATGGATATTGAGCAGTCTTTGCTTTCACGCTCACTCAATGAAGGATTTTCGGGGGGTGAAAAAAAACGCAACGAAATTTTTCAACTTTTGATGCTTAATCCTAAACTCGCTATTTTAGATGAGACGGATTCAGGGCTCGATATCGATGCTTTAAAAATCGTTTCGGAGGGAGTAAATAAGTTTAGAAATAAAGACAACGCTGTTATCGTAATTACGCATTATCAACGTCTTTTGGATTATATCGTACCTGACTTTGTGCACGTACTCTATCAAGGCAAAATCGTAAAATCTGGTACAAAAGAACTCGCCCTCGAGCTCGAGGATAAAGGCTATGATTGGATAAAAACGGAAGTTTTGGCCTAATAAGTTCTATTTTTTTTTCTTGCTAATTCCAAAAAACTTATACAATGCAAAGTACGACAGGTTTGAAAAATAATGTACATAAGGCTTTTCTCGAAGTTTTTGAAAAAGCCCAAAATCATACACTCTCCGAACTGAGAGCACAGGCGCAAGCCCATGTCAATGCGCTCGATTTGCCTACAAAAAGGCATGAAGAGTGGAAATATACCTCACTTGAAGCAGTTTATAAAACGGATTTTAAAATCCAAATTGAGCGCAACGAAGACGAGGCTTCATTCCTCGAACATTGCCAAAAAACACTGCCCATAACCGAAGAAGCGCATCACTTGGTATTTGTCAATGGGCACTTTTCGCCTAAAAGCTCGCTAATCCTACCAGAGGGGAAAGGCATACGAATAGAGCCTATGGCAAGTGTTATCCGACAAGATTCGGAGTGGCTTACCGCACACCTCGATAACTACACTACCGATGCCGAAGATGCTATATTTACAGCACTCAATACGGCTTATTTTACCGATGGTGCACTTATTCACGTACCACGTGCTACGGAGTTGAGCTACCCCGTAGTGCTACACTTTTTGAGTGATGCGCGTGCGGTAAATAGCCTTGCGCAGGTGCGTAATTTAATGATTGTAGGTGAAAATAGCAGATTAAAAGTTATTGAAAACTTTATAGGCATTGGAGACTACAAGCATCTATCTAATAGCGTTACTGAAATTGCCGTCGCACCGCATGCACACGTTGATCATTATAAAATGCAAATCGACGAGAGCCTAAACTATCACGTCGGTACAACTTACGTACGTCAAGCCGATGAAAGCAGTTTTAGCAATACCACAATTTCTCTTACAGGAGATATCGTGCGCAACGACCTTAAAATCAAACTCGGCGAACGCTGTGAGAGTTATATGAACGGACTCTATATGCTCAAAGGCAAAACGCACGTCGATAACCACACAGCCGTAGATCACGCTAAACCCCATTCAGAAAGTCATGAACTTTACAAAGGCATACTCGATGGGCAGTCGCGAGGAGTTTTTAATGGTAAAATATTTGTGCGCCAAGATGCTCAAAAAACAAATGCTTTCCAATCTAATCGCAATATTGTACTCTCTGACAAAGCAGCTATAGATACAAAACCACAGCTCGAAATTTGGGCTGATGATGTAAAATGTTCGCATGGGGCTACCACAGGGAAAATAGATACAGAAGCACTGTTTTATTTGCAATCAAGAGGTATTTCGAAAAAGAAGGCACAAGCTATGATGGTGCAGGCTTTTGCTAAAGAAGTTACCGAGCGTATCGCTTTCGAATCTTTGCGTGAATTTTTAGCACTGCAAATAGAGCACAGATTGTCTTAATCTGAATAAAAATTGGTTGTACCATACTGCTTATACATTTTTCCATAGCATGGAGCTGTAGTATAGCCCTATGGATTTTTAATATAAAAAAGGCATAGCACTCAAATCCATGAGTACTGTGCCTTTTTTGTCTATGAATGGGCTTAGCAGTATGGTCTATGATTTATTTTTAGGAATTTTAGGCAGTGCCTTTCAAAATTTTGTTCCAATATAAGAATGGTAAACCATATTTTTTGAGCAAATACATGCTATATCGTTCTTTGGATTGATCTATAAGGGCAAAACTCTCGGCAGGCTCGTTATTATAATCAAACTCAGCAAGTACGAGTTTGCCATATCCTGTTACAAGTGGGCAGGAGCCATAACCATTATAACTTTGATCTAAGGCTTGATTATCCATTACTTTCAAAAGGTTTTGCACTAATACGGGTGCTTGTTTGCGCACGGCAGCTCCTGTTTTGGCATTAGGTGTGCTACTTACATCTCCCAAACTAAATACATTAGGAAAGCGATTATGCTGGAGCGTATGCTTATCTACATCAACCCAACCAAAGGCGTTGCTTTTATCTGCTAAGGGGCTTTCTTTGATGCAATCAGGTGCTGACTGCGGGGGCGTTACGTGTAAAAAATCATAACTACGCTCTACTTTTTCTATATTCCCGTCGGGATTGGTACGATCAAAAACTGCAATTTTTTCATCACCTCGTATTTCTACTAAGTTTTCTTTAAAATTAGTTTTGATGCCGTAGCGTTCTATGACTTTATTGAGTGTATCTGCATATTTTTTTACTCCAAAAATAACACCTCCTGCTGAACAAAAATTAACTTCTATTTTATTCAAGAGACCATTTTTACGAAAGTAATCAGAGGCGAGGTACATGATTTTTTGAGGTGCGCCACCGCATTTAATGGGTGTATTCGGATTGGTAAAAATGGCAGTTCCGCCTTTGAGTTGCCGTACACACTCGAAGGTATAGGGTGCGTATTTGTAGGAATAATTACTCGATACGCCATTTTTTCCTATGGATTCTTCTAAGCCCTTAATTTTGTGCCAATCAATCTGAATGCCGAGTGCTACGATTAAATATTCATACTCGAGGCGTTCGCCAGCATCGGTGATAACGGCATTTTCCTCAGGTAGGAAAGTTTTTGCACGTCCTTTTATCCATTTGGCCTTCTCGGGCATGCATTCTGCTTGTGGGCGTGCTGTTTTTTTGATGTCAAAATCACCGCCCCCTACTAAAGTCCAAGCGGGTTGATAATAGTGCGTTTCTGAAGGCTCTAAAATAGCGACTTCTAAATCTGGGCGTGCAATTAGTAATTGTGCGGCGGCGGATATACCCGCATTGCCACCACCTAAGACTAATACTTGATATTTTGTATGGTTCATCAGTATTGATATGTATTTAGTATAACAGATTTTTTTTGAATAGTATTTAGTTGCGATTGAAATTCCGGAGTGCTTTCTACCTTAGATAGATAGATACGAATTGCGGTAGTCTTAAAGATGTAATGCTCAAAGTCTTTCAAAACTAACAGTTCTCAAAGAACTGTTAGTTCTAAGCATTACTTGTTATACACTACCCGAATTGCCATGAAATATTACTTTTCGCTACTAATTTTGAACTACAATCAAATATATTTATAATTTTACATATATACAAATTTTAGGCAAAAAAACTTGCAAAAAACTTGTAAACAGTAGTTTTGTTATTCTTTTTGCTTATTTGTCTTCTATTTAACAGCGCATATTTGATTTTGAAGTCAGACAAAAAAAAGCCCCAGTTTTTTTACTGGGGCTTTTTTATCTTCGTTGAGCTTTGCAGTGCTAATTCTTCTTTTTTTGCAGCCTTTACTGTCCTTGTCCTAATGAATAAGAAATTTTTCCATCAAAGGTGCAAAGGTTTTCAGTTTTGATAATATCAAAACCAGCTTTATCAACGACTTGCATAAGTTGAATAATATCTGCGTTGCTTACGGGGGTTTCATCAATTTTTTGGAAACGACAACGCCAGTGGTCAGTACAAAAAGTCTCGGGGAATCCGTCGGGATATACTTTAAGCCCGCGATTAGTAATCATTTTAAGTTTTAAGCCTTCTGCTTCACACTTTGCGAGCGCATCGCCGAGTATAGCTGGGCGTTTTTCACCGCTTTTTTCAGACCATTGCAAGAAGATATCGACGCCTACGATTTCTTTTTTCATTTTTCGGGTCTTTACTTCTTGTAGTTTAATCGCATTATCACTATCATAGCTTACCACTTTAAACTTTTCTGGTGCTTGCCCTATACGCTTAATAACCGCTTCTGCAAACTCACTTGTTGTTACTTGTTGCGTGCTTGTTGCTTCGCAATAAATATCAGCTGTATGTACGCCGTCTTCTATCGTGCGTAGCCATGCGTTGTGTACTTTTTCAGCTACTTTGCTCTGCCCTATATATACGAGCATTTGGATTGCTCCAAGCAAAAGACCAGAGGGATTTGCTACATTCTGCCCCGCAATAGGAGGTGCAGAACCATGTATGGCTTCAAACATGGCAATACCATCACCAATATTTGCCGAGCCAGCCAAACCTACGGAGCCTGTAATCTGCGCTGCGATATCTGAAATAATATCACCGTAAAGGTTTAGCGTAACAATAACATCAAAAATTTCGGGTGTATCAGCTACACGTGCTGCGCCGATGTCCACAATCCAATGGTCGTGCTCAATATCTGGATACTCAGCTGCAATTTCGTTAAATACTTGATGAAAAAGCCCGTCAGTGAGCTTCATAATATTGTCTTTGACAAGACAAGTTACTTTTTTGCGCCCATAAGCACGTGCATACTCAAAAGCATAACGTACGATTTTTTCACAACCAGGGCGTGAAATTAGTTTTAAGCACTGCGTAACTTCGTCTGTTTGTTGGTGCTCAATGCCTGCATAAAGGTCTTCTTCATTTTCACGAATAATGACCAAGTCCATTTTGGGGTGCTTTGTCGTGATATAAGGACTATATGAAATGCAGGGGCGCACGTTGGCATAAAGTCCTAATGTTTTCCGAATCGTAACATTCAGGCTTTTAAACCCCCCGCCCTGTGGAGTAGTAATAGGTGCTTTTAAAAAAATGCGATTGCGGCGTAGCGAGTCCCAAGAGCTTGGTTCTATCCCTGCCGTATTCCCTTTTAAATATACCTTCTCTCCAATTTCAATCTCGTCAATATCTAACTCGGCACCAGCAGCCTCCAAAATTTGAAGCGTAGCCTTCATAATCTCAGGACCGATACCATCTCCATAAGCTACTGTGATGGGTGTTTTTTTGCTCATAATTGCTTTTGTGTGTGTATAAAATTGTTTGCTCATATTTTCTACAAATATAATAGCTATTCACACAAACTACAAAGTTTTTACTTTTAACAAACCTTAAATAAGAGAAAGTTATATGATTAAAGCAGGGCAGGTTCATAAAAAATCATACCACTATACATTTTTCCATAGCGTAGGGTTTGTAGTGAAGTCAGCGGGTGTACGACAATTTTGCTAAATTATCTCAGAAATATTATTTCTATGACTTGTGCCCTGAAAAATAAGAAGATTACCGCCTGCACATTTTTTTTCTTGTCTTGCTTTTTTGTTTTTATACAAAGCGGCGCAAATTTTGGCTTTTACAAAAGATTGTATTATCTTAGATTTATGTTCAAAGACAAATCATAAATACAGTGAAAAACATTTGCTAAAATACAATACAATACCTAAATAACGATGCTATGCCAGAAATAATATTAGATAAACCCTATGCAAAACTATCCTATGTAAGGGAGGCTAACTACTTAGCCTTAGTTTGGAAAGCAGACGAATCGCCTGCGAAAGAGTACATTTCTGAAAGTGATTATAAAAATCTTTGGTTGCTCATACAAGATGAGTTTTTGAAGCGCAAAGCACAAACTGTGCTTGTGGATCAACGTCATATAGGTCATATTCGTATTTCGCTTAGGGCGTGGTTAGCTATGCAATATATGCCTAATGTGCGTAAAAGTCTAACAGGTAGCCTTGCTGTCGTGCTGATAGAAAGCAAACACATGGGAAAGCGTGTGTCTTTCAAATATTTAGCACAAGCCGCTAAAAAAATTTTGAATATCGATATTCAAAAATTTGATTCTTATGAAGATGCCGTAGCTTGGATTATAAAAAATAGGTAATCCCATATAGAAATAACATTTCTCAAAGAAATGTTATTCCTAAGCCCATAAACAGACAGACACCTGCTGAAATAATAAAAAAGCACTGGTGTTTAAAAACGGCCTACCGCCAAAGCAAATAACACCTACTTGCTTAGACTGCCCTTTAGCAAGAAAAACTGCTTAACCAAAAATCAGTTAAGCAGTCTAAATGCGGATGACTTCGCTATAAGTTATCCGTCTGTTTTTATGAGCATAGATATTTTATTACTATACCCAAGTATCACAAACTACATCAATAAAAAATTGTGCAGTTGTAAGGTTTTCTGTTTTGCGAAAAAAATCTATCTATGTTACAAAGGTAAGGGCAATAGCAGTATATTACAAGGCACGAATGCGCTTGAGAATAGTACTTTTTAGTCATTCAAGGGTTTCCGAAAAAAAAGCAAGGCTTTTGTAGTACAAAACACCAAGTTTTTTACTAATATTGTACTTACATTTTGATAGTAGCATTCGCTGTGTTTGGTGTCCGCACCAAACACCAACTAAGTAGTTTTGAAATGCACACTATGATTTTTTATCTATTTTTCGTACCACTATATGCATTTTTCCATAGCGTGGGGTTTGCAAACCCCACGCTATGGAAAAATGGGCTTAGAAATAACATTTCTTTGAGACATGTTATTTCTGGCTAGCGATAGTAGTATGACCCATTTTGCAATATACCCCATTTTGCATTTGGGATAGCCTAATAAACTTAACGAATTAAAATAAATCACAAAAGCACTTATGCGAAAAAGAAAATGGGAAGATATAGCCGAGTTGCTTGTAATTGTATTGGCAATTATCTTGTTGAATCTTTTAGCAGAGCGTTATTTCGTACGGATAGACCTCACCGAGGACAAACGCTATACCCTTTCTGAAGCCTCTCAAAAAGTGTTAAAAAACCTTGAAGAGCCTGTTTATATAGAAGTATATTTAGAGGGCGAACTCAATGCTTCCTTTAAAAGGTTACAAAAATCTATACAAGAAACACTCGATGAGTTTCGCGCTAAAGCAGGTGCCAATATTCAATACAAATTTATCAATCCAGAAACTGTTACGGATAACCCTGAGCAGCAATCTCTTTATTATCAAGAGCTTATGCGAAAAGGAGTAGTGCCAACAGATGTCTTTGAAACTGTAAAAGGCAAAAAAATACAAAAACGTATATTCCCTGGTGCCATTATATCGTACAAAAATAAAGAACAGAGCGTACAGCTTTTGGGAGGCAACAAAGCCGCTTCGCCACAGGAGCAGCTCAATCAGTCCATAGAAAATGTCGAGTATAATCTAATTTCGGCAATTCAGAAAGTAAGCATTAGCGAAAAACCCCGTATAGCCTTCCTCGAGGGTTTTAATACACTCAACTATGAAGCTACTGCCGACCTTACACGAGCCATGTCAGACCTTTATATCGTCGAACGAAAAAAGGCAGAGCAACCCTTTGATTCCGATTTGGATATATTGATTATTGCACAGCCGAAAGCCCGGTTTACGGATAAAGCCAAATACTATATAGATCAGTACATTATGAACGGTGGCA
The DNA here is from genome assembly GCA_020832465.1 of Bernardetiaceae bacterium. Classification (GTDB taxonomy): domain Bacteria; phylum Bacteroidota; class Bacteroidia; order Cytophagales; family Bernardetiaceae; genus JAFIER01. The sequence continues at coordinate 36,671 of JAFIER010000066.1, read as the reverse complement.
AGGCTATTTTCTTGTTAGACCAAGTGCAGATGAATCTCGATAGCATTTCGCAAAGCACGGGTACTTATGCCTTTGCTTATGATTTGAATATCAATGACTTGCTTTTTCGCTATGGTGTACGTGTCAATCAAGACCTTATTCAAGACCAGCAAGCGGGTATGGTTGTTTTGAATGTGGGGCAGTTTGGCTCAAGTCCTAATTTGCAACGATTGCCTTTTCCATATTTTCCGATTTTGAACACCTTTAGCACGCACCCCATTACGAAAAATATGGACGCCATTTATACCCAATTTATAAGCTCTATTGATACGGTTAAATCTACGGGCGTAAGAAAAATTCCTCTTGTTTTTACTTCTAACTATTCACGTAAGAAGCAAGTTCCATTGCTTATAAGCCTCGAAGAGCTTAAAAAAGATTTAGAACCCGAGCAATATACATCGCCACATTTGCCTGTGGTATATCTCTTAGAAGGCGTATTTCAATCAGGGTTTAAGGGTAGATTCCCGCCTGAGGGAGAAGATAAAACACTTTTTAAAGAACAGAGTAAGGAAACAAAAGTTATTGTTATAGCCGATGGCGATATTATTCGTAGCGAAAAAGACCGTCGCAACGGGCAAATGCTCCCCTTGGGCTATGACCCGATTACGCAGGCGCAGTTTAGCAATAAAGATTTTTTTATGAATACATTGGCTTATCTTATTGATGCGCAAGGTGTGATTAGCGCACGGGGAAAAGAAATAAAAATGCGACCGCTCGATAGCTTCAGATTGCAAAAAGAACGCACGTATTGGCAGATGTTTAATATTGCTATGCCTGTAGTCTTACTTTTACTTTTTGCCGTAGGCTGGAACTATTTGAGACGTAAAAAATACCGAAGTAAAGACTAATTTTTTTCTAATTTTCTATTACCAACGCTTAATTGTTTTAATAATTATGTACGAATTTTTCCTTTATATTCACTCTTACTTGCGCTGGGCTGTTTTGATTTTAGCCTTAGTGGTTATTGTGCGCGGCTTTATGGGCTGGCAGCAACAGAAAGCTTTTGTCAAAGCAGATAATGCAATAAGTGCAAGTTTTGTAGGTTTTATGCACTTACAGCTTTTGCTTGGTTTGTTGTTGTATTTTGTATTTAGCCCCTTGGGTCTTCAGGCTTTTGATGCAGGCGTAGGAGCGGTGATGAAAAATGGTGCGGTGCGCTATTGGGCTGTAGAGCATATCACAACGATGATTATTGCAATTGTCATTGCACAAGTAGGTAGAATCCGAATCAAAAAGTCAGTTACGGATTTGGCAAAACACAAAAACTCTTTTATATTTTCTTTGGTAGCCATTATTTTAGTACTCTCGCGTATCCCTTGGGATAGCGTACGACTTTTTAGAGGCTTTTAATCTTTTGAAATTAGTTGTTTTACCACACCCTTAGCTATTCGCTTTAGATTAGAACGGGTGCAATGCAAAACTATGCGGTTTGTGTTTGGTGGGGACCCCAAACACGGCCATAATAGATATTGAGCACCGAATTTTAGAAATAACATTTCTGGCAGAAATGTTATTTCTAAAATTAAACGTAAAATCCAGTACGAATCTTGCTCAAATTGAATGCTTAGTTTTGATTTTGTACCTTATGGATAGCGCACACCACGTCCTCCTGTTGTATTGCGCCTTGCGGCAGAAATCAAATCAGCATAAAAACGAGCTGATATTGCCAAATCTCTGAACTCTTCTACATCAAAAATAAAACTATTCCATGCCCCCCCACGAGGGCGCAGCAGTTGCTCTGGCGCAGTAAAATCCCATGCATCAGCATGGCCATCGGCATCGAGCTTGCCATCGCCAGCGTTACCTACAAAATTTAATGCTTCTGCAGTTACGGTTACGCACATTTCCCATAGATTTCCGCTCATTTCGGCATTGCCATAAAAGCCCGCGCCCAACTGTAAGCGGTCAGAATCTACACGCCCGCCAAAGCCGCTGCGTAAAGGACCTTCTATTTGAGGGGCATTCAAATCGGAATTGAAACTGGCCAATCCACTTATGCTATCAGCTTTTTCTATGACTGTTTCTTGCGGTGTAGCATCTTGGCTAAGTGTATTGGCATCGATAATAAATGGCGTACCCCACGCAAACTCGCCTTTTTGAGGTGATGCCGTGCCTCGGCAAATTTTTTCAAATTCAAACTCTGTCATAGGGCGCAATGCCGCCCAATCTAAGTATGCTAAAACATCAGCGGGGCTTAAAAAATTGCAAGCCCGATGGGAAGCGATAGTAGCTTCATAAATAGCCGGCATTTGACTAAATGCCCCGCCCGCTCGTGTGATGCGAATTTCATTGCGAAAGCGCAATCGCTCCCTTGGTGCTAAGGCAGCAGTACCAGCAGGGGAATCAGGTGGTGCTTGAGTGCGCATTTTTTGTGCACCAAAAGGAAGCATATTCAAAAAATCAACATACTGACCTTGTGTAATTTCATATTTCATAGCATAAAAACCACGAAAACCCTTAGGATAAGCTGCTGTGATGTTGCCTTTCGGCGAATGGCTATCATCGGCATTTCCATAGAGTAAACCCGCTTCTTTGCCCACTTCTATCTCGGCTTCGCTCCTTATTGGGTAAGGATAAACGGCTTGGGAATCTAAAGCAAAAATCCCCTCACGGAAAGCATTTTGAGAGGCTACGGAATCTCCAATAAAAAAAGCAGCCTCAGGAATCCATACCATTTCTATACCCAAAGATTTGAGGCTATGCTCACCAACCACAAGAGCAGAAGCAAGCTTTATATCAATAAAAGTATCGACAGCAGTATGTCCCACGGGCGTTATTACGAAAATACCCTTAGCATCGCTACTCACCTCGAGTAGCACCTCATCACTGCTCGAGTGCCCACTTTGCGCAAGTGTGGCATGCTCCCAGTCCCCACCAAAACGTCGATATTTGAAAAAAAGCCAAACAGCATCGCGACTTTCAGCATTGTTGTGCCAAGCATTATCCCAAGCCACACGCAGACGCAGCGTGTGTGCATCTATGAGTTGGGTTTCGCTCAAACGCAAATTATTTGCTGCTATATCAGAAACTTCTATTTGAAAAAAGCTCAAAATGGCATATATTAAAACAAACCGCCACTTCAGGTGTATCATATTGCAATGCGTTGGTAAAAGCAGAAATAAAAGATAAATAGAAAAAAGCTCAAAAATAACATGTCGCAACGAAATATTATTTCTAAGCCTTTTTTGCATAGCGTGGGGTTTGCAAACCCCACGCTATGCAAAAATGTATAGTAGTATGATAAACTATATTAGTACAAGCACTTAGATCAATCAACTTGAGTAGTTTTAGCACTCACATTTTTTCGCAAACAGTGAGTGCTTGCTTGATACTTACTAATTGTCGTACCTCTATATAAAGCCAATATATGCAATTACTTAGCAAAAAAGTTATTTGAGGAGTGCGAGTGCCTCTTCGGGCTGTACTCTATTTTCATAAAAAGCTTTTCCCACGATAACGCCATCAATACCAATATCTTGTAGTAACTTGATGTCATTGATATTGCTCACGCCCCCACTGGCTATAATTTTTATGTTGGGAAATGCTTTGCGCAAATCCGTATATAATTTTTCGTTGATACCTTCTAAGCGTCCGTCCCGTTGCACGTCAGTACAAAAAAATTGGCTTAATCCCGCTGGGATAAACTTTTCTATAATTTCAAAAACTGAAAAACGGCTACGCTCCCTCCAAGCATTAAAAGCAATTTTATTATCTCTTACATCAGCAGCAAGCAAAATTTTATCTCCTCCAAAACTGCTGAGCAAGCCACCAAAAAGCGTTGGTTTTTTGGTCGCTAAGCTACCAATGCTCACCATTGTAGCCCCCGCTTCAAGAAGCATATCGACATCATTGGCATCTTGAATACCGCCGCCGTAGTCAATAATCATATCGGTTTGTTCGCTAATTTCTTTGAGAATATGGGCTTGCAAGGGTTCAGCAGCTTTTGCTCCATCGAGATCTACGATATGAAGGCGTTTAAATCCGTAGCTTTCAAATTGCTTGGCACGCATAAGTGGCGAGTCTTCATATACAGTTTTTCGCGCATAGTCGCCTTCAATGAGGCGCACGCATTCGCCGTTGATAATATCTATGGCAGGTATAATTTCAAACATAGGTAAATAAATTTGGGTGTAACGATAAATTTCAAAAATAAAGTGCACATTTTTTTTCAATTTTGCAAATTGCGCTATGCTGCTCCCAAGCTCATAAAATCGTTTCATGAGGAGTTTATAGGAATATTATTCTTTATTCATTATCAAAACCGCATTAACAAAGTATAAATTTAGACAAAACAGTAGGTTTATTTTATTTCAAAAAAATTTTTTTTTTTCAATTTTTTTTGAGTGCTATATCTATGGCTGTACTTATTCGTTTCCAATCAAAATAAAGGCAGCCCAATAAAAAGGTTCGGCGTATTGTTTTTGGTTTATAAGTGCTAGTTTTGCTTTTTGCAAAGCGATGCCCAAGCTATAGTCTTGAAGTATTTGACTATAAAAATTAGGCATAAGGGCGGCAGTGGAGGCATCAGAAACATTCCATAGCGATACGGCTACATTTTCTGCACCGGCATAAATGAGTGCGCGCGAAAGACCTATCATACCTTCTCCGGCTTGTAGTTTGCCCAGTGCGGTTTGGCAAGCCGAGAGTGTAATGAGCTTGGAGGGTAGTCGTAAGGCATAAATATCACCTGCATAGAGTAATCCGTTTTCTTGAGTGTTTTGAGAGGCGAAAATAATGCGAGAGAGTGCGGGGTGCTCGGCATCGGCTATGCCGTGTGTAGCCAAATGATAAATATCGAAATTATCGGTTTTAGCATTTTTAAATTCTTCGATATTGGCTTGCTTATGAAGTAATACTTGCGTAGAGATGTTTTTTAATTTGAAAAGTGAATCTATGAGCAAAGCCTCTGTTTCGGTGCCGGGCAGTGCGTTCATTCCGACTTCTGAAAATTGAATAGGTGCACAAATCAGTGCTGAGGAGATGTTTTTTTGCGGTGTTTTGGGTTGGGCCCAAAGAGCAAGTGCATAGCTATACGTTAGTGCATAATCCTTGAGCATATACTCGAGTGAGCTAAAATCGACATCTACCTTATTGGGGTCTGGCATGGCTTTTTGCAGAAGCGGTTCGAAGGGTATGCTGTTGAGCAGCCCATCGGGGATAATACATATTTTTTTGATTCGTTTGGGAATAGCAAAGGGAAATAGTTGCTTATAAAGCAAGTGTGCTGTTTGGGCATAAATCTCGGAGGAGCGATAAGTAAGGCTATTTCTAAATCCTGTAATTTGTGCATTTAAGTCAGCGGTTTGCGCTACATTATAAACTTTAAAACGATTTTTTTGAATCCAAAAAATATAAATTCTTTGATTTTTTTCGGCTATAAAATAACTCACGCAAGCCGCTTCATCATCGAGCAGTGCTTGCACCTGTTCGACGCTAAGATATTGCTTATCGTATTTGAGTTTGAAATATTCGGGATAGTTTTGTTCGATATTTTTGAGCCATTTATACTCTGCTTGTCTTTGTTCAAAAAGAGTTTGTTGAAGTTTTGTTGCTTCTTTTGGTTCGGGTTTTTTCGCTAATTTCTGCATAATGACTGCAATTTGGCTTTGAATATCTTGCTCTTCGTTGAGCAAATCTTGTGGGATACCTGCAAAACGTTTGGCTTTACTTTCGGTAATGGTAGCCAGAAGTACTGCTGCTTTGCTCTGCTCGGCAAAATAAAAAGCCTGGTGTTCGTATTTGGTACGTGAAAAGGGGCTTATATCTATCAACCTCATGACTACACGCAGTGCGGCTTCATAAGTTTGCATAGCGATATTCCCTAAGGCAATTTTATCTTCACGGCGATTTCGCTGGTTACGAATATGTTGAATCAAGCTATCGGCAAGCATAAGGCTTGCATAAGCAGCTTCTAAATCTTTGCGTTTTAGGGTTTTGTTGAGGTGTAGCTGCTCGAGGGTTTCGGCTTTGAGCAGCAGGGTTTGTAGCATAATATCAGGTTGATAAAAATCTAAGGCGGTGGGCAGTGTATAGATATTATTATCAAAAAAATTAGTTGAGTTAGCCTGCAAAGCAGTTTGCAAGGTTTTTAAAGTTAGAGCGAGTGCCCCTTCTTTTTTATAAATACCTGCTTTAAAATTCTGTATATTAGCAATTTCGGGGTGCTTATCTCCGTAGTTTTCTGTATAAATTTTGAGTGCCTTCTCATAATAAAAATGGGCTTGGCTTAGCTCTGTATTGGCTTCGGTAAGGACTCTCCCTATGGCAGCATATACATAAGCCTCACTGGGGTGATTTTTATCATAAATCAATTGGCGAATGCTCAAGGCTTGTGCAAGTTGTATTTTGGCTTGTTCGTATTGTCCTTGCTGGCGTGCGATATCAGCAAGATTGATAAGCGCAATAGCCACACCTTGATGGCTTTCGCCAAAAAGTTGGCTATAAATTTTTTGGGCTTGAAGGTAATACTCTGTTGCTTTTTGAGCATTTTCATCACTCCATATTAAACCTAAATTGTTATACACTGCGGCTCGCTCTGGCGATACTTTGGTTTGATTTTGATGAATAGATAGTGCTTGCATCAAATATTCAATAGCCTGCTCTCGGTTTCCATTCTGCCAACTTACAATACCAAAAAGATTATAAGCATCGGCTAAGAATAACGAATCTTGTATAGGCTGCTCGAGGTTATAATCAATAAAATGTGCTTGTGCTATGCTTGCCGAGTCATTTTTACCGATATAAGTATAAGCCATAGCCTTAATCGGTAGCAGGAGCGTAGCACTGTCTTGTTGTGCTTGTTGCTGTATGAATGCCAAAGCCTCAGGTGCACGCCCTAGGCGGAGCAGGCAGTCTGCATAACGGCGCATAAGGTAGGAGTTTGACCTTGAAGTTTCGGCTAAGGCTTTAGCATAAAATGGCTTGGCTTTTTCGTACTCCGCTGCATAAAAAAGTGAATCTGCGCGCTCTATTTGTTCTATTTGCGCTATAAGTGCGTTGCTAATCAAAAGCAAAAGCATCGAGAAATATAATTTTGTCATGTTTTTAGTATTTATGCCTTTTAGGTAATTAAGCACAAATTATGAAAAAACAATTAAAAATAAGCACAAAGCCTTAATCTATTTCAATTTGAAATTTTGAGCCACAGGATTAAAGTCTGTGCTCAGCTCAGCACTTGCCAACTTAAATTTTTATTTTTTACGAATCAAATCGCCGAGTTTGAGGCGTGTGAGTACCTGTTTTGTATTGCGTGGGAAGTCGCCTTTCATCATCCAATTATAATAAGATGGGTCTTTGTCTAAGACTTCTTTGACGGGGCGGTTTCGGTATTTTCCGAAGTTGAAAACAGGTGTTTTTTTGTCATCATACACAATGCGCCCTGCCAAATCTAATTTATTAGAAAATGAGAGTTTGTGTAGTGCGTCCATGTCATTGCTTACTGTAGTGAGCATATTTCCTTTTTTATCAAATACTTCTTCGCCTTCGTAACGCTGCACTTGCTGCTCGAGGATATGTAGGCAGGCTTCTGTATCGGCATAAGCAGAGTGCGCATTTTCTAAGTTTTTATCACAATAAAAACGATAAGCCGCCGAGAGTGTGCGCGGCTCCATGAGGTGATAAATCTTTTGTAAATCAATTAAACGGCGGTTGCTGACATCAAAATCTATATCAGCACGCAAAAACTCTTCTACCAAAAGCGGTACATCGTAATGCAAAATATTAAAACCCGCCAAATCGCACCCTTTCAAAAAATCGGCTAATGATTTTCCAATTTGTTTAAAAGTAGGTTCATCTTTAATGTCTTCATTGCTAATCCCGTGAATTTTAGTAACTTCTTCTGGTATCGGAATTGTAGGGTTAATGCGTCTTGTGCGCTCTTCGCGTTCGCCATTAGGTAAAATTTTGATAATGGCAATCTCGACAATGCGGTCGTTTACGGTATCTACACCCGTCGCTTCTAAGTCAAAAAAGGCTAAGGGATTTTTTAAATTTAGCGTCATAGTTATATTTTACATTTGAAGGTAATAAAGGTAAAAGTATTGTTTGTCTTGAGCTTTGTCAATATGAGCAAAGGTAAACAATAATTTATAAAAGGGCATGTAAGTAGCCCAAAAAGTGCTGTATTTTCTGCTTATGATCATACTACTGTACATTTTTCCATAGCGTTATGGAAAAATGGGCTTAGAAACGACATTTCTTTGAGAAATGTCATTCCTATCTGGGAAATATCTAATAGTATGGCTTATGATAGTAAATCTGCAATGGTTTATTTGAATATATAGCGGAAAAATGGCGCAATACTTACTTTTTTTATAAAAATATCTTAACTTTGAAATCGAGTTATGCCTGCGCCTTAAAAAAAAGAGGGCATCGGAAAACCATACATTCAACATTTTATCACATACAAGAAAATCACTTCAAAGCATGTATAATTTACTAAAAGGAAAACGGGGCATCATTACAGGTGCATTAGATGAGAACTCTATCGCTTGGAAAATCGCAGAGCGTGCACAGGCAGAGGGCGCAACTTTTACACTTACTAATGCGCCCGTGGCTTTGCGCATGGGCAAAATCAATGCCTTAGCAGAGGCTTGTAATACGATTGTAATCCCTGCTGATGCCACTTCTGTAGCTGATATTGAAAAACTATACGAAGAGTCGGAAGCACATTTAGGGGGTAAAATAGATTTTCTTTTACACTCTATTGGCATGAGCCCTAATGTACGAAAAGGACGCAATCACGGCAATCTGAACTACGATTGGTTTCAAAAATCATTAGATATTTCAGCTATTTCGTTTCATAAAATGATGCAAGTAGGTGAGCAAAAAGGAATTTTTAACGACGAGGCTTCTATCGTAGGTTTGTCTTATATTGCAGCGCAGCGTACGTTCCCTGATTATGGCGATATGGCTGAAGCCAAAGCCCTACTCGAGTCTATCGCTCGTAGTTATGGATATAGACTGGGCAAAGCACAAAAAATTAGAGTAAATACCGTTTCGCAATCACCCACACCTACTACAGCAGGTACGGGTGTGAGTGGTTTTGATGCTTTTCTCTCTTATGCTGAAAAAACTTCACCACTGGGCAACGCCTCTGCTGATGAATGTGCTGATTTTGTTATCTCACTTTTTTCAGATTTAACCAAAAAAATCACGATGCAAAATTTGTATCACGATGGTGGATTCTCTTCCGTAGGTATCTCGCCTGAGGTAGTCGAGGCTATGCAGTCCTAATGAGAGTGCATCGGTATATCTAAGCGGTTGTATAAAAAGTCAAAACTCATAACACTATACATTTTTCCATAGCGTGGGGGTTGCCCCCCCCCACAGGCTATGGAAAAATGAGCTTAGAACTAACATTTCTCTAAGAAATGTTAGTTCTGATTGCTAAATGTCTATCAGTATGATTGTTTTTTAACAGCTTCATAATTTAAACTATTTTGGCACAAGTGCTTATCATTAAATTTTCATAAGATTATGGTCGGAATAATTATGGGGAGTCAGTCAGATTTACCGATTATGGCTGCTGCTGCTGAGTTTTTAGAGGGTCTGGATATTGCTTATGAGTTGAGCATTGTTTCGGCTCATCGTACGCCTGATCGTTTGTATGATTATGCTACACAGGCAGAGGCGCGTGGCATTTCGGTAATTATTGCTGGTGCGGGTGGGGCAGCTCATTTGCCGGGTATGGTGGCTTCTATGACAATTTTACCTGTTATAGGCGTACCAGTGAAGTCTTCTAATTCTTTAGATGGTTGGGATTCGTTGCTCTCTATTGCACAAATGCCTAATGGCGTGCCAGTGGCTACTGTGGCTGTGAATGCAGCCCAAAATGCGGGAATTTTAGCTGCGCAGATATTAGCTATTTCTGATGCCGAGCTAAGTAAAAAGCTACATGTATTTAAAACAGAACTCAAAGATAAAGTATTGCAAAGCGTAGAAAATGTAGATAAGCAGGGCTGGCGCAATCTCATAAAGTAATAAAATTAAAACTAACAGTTTTTTGAAAACTGTTAGTTTTAATGCAATTCAGGGGTTTTAATCTTTCCAACCGAGCCAATCTTTAGCACCGGGATAAATATTCCAGTTGATACCTTGGAAGCTAAATTTAATATCCTTCCAATGCAAGTGTCCCTTTTCTTTGAGAATATCGTGCTTATTTTTTAGCGTAGTGATGATTTCTTTTGCATCTTCTTTTTTCAGATTTTCATCACTTACAAGCACAAGCGGTACGCCGTAAGCGGGTGTAGCTTCGCTTACCCAGCTGTAAGTATTAGAGTCAATAGTAATATTTTTATAGATTTTATCTAAGTTTTTGTGTGCCATAGGTACGATGCGCAATCTTTCTTTGAGATAGGGATAGCCAAAAGCCGTTACGGGCGTAGCACCTACAAAAAATATGGCATCTACTTTACCCTCTATCAAAGCTCTAATGGCATCGGGGAAGGCGTAATTGAAGGAAATCCAAGGAATTTTACATTCACTTTGTATGCGTAGGGCTGTATAATGCGAACCTTCATCGGCAGCACCAATGCCTATATTTTTGCCTTTTAAATCTTTGAGGGAGTGAATACGACTATTTTGAAGTGTAATAAGGTGAATGGCTTCATAACCTAAAGGGGCTAAAATTTGCAAACTTTTTTCTTTACTATTGGTGAGGACATCGTACTGCATAAAAGCTATTGAGGGTACAACACTCTTATTTTCAGTAAGTTTATTTAAATTTGCAACGCTGCCGTGAGAGGTTCGCAAAATAATGAGCTTACCTAAGTCAATCGTATCGCTTTTTACTTTTGTGACTTTCCTGCGATTGACAACAGCGGAGTACCAATTATCAAAATCTGCAAAATCATCATCTACGGCATCTGCATCAGCAGTATCGCTTTGCGCTTCTTCGCCAAAGCTATCGAGACCGTGTATTGTGTCGTTTTCAATAAGGATACGGTTACTATTGATAATATCGCTTAAATCAAGACCTAAGCTGTGATAAGTGCCTTCGGAGTAGCCCGAGTAGAGGCGTACTTGGGCTTGGGCGCTGTTGGCAAAAAGCAACATAAGCCCCATAATAATCGATAAGGATAATACGAGTCGTTTCATTCGTTTGTACTTTGATTTTTGATAATAATAAAAAACTTACATCTGTTATAAATTGGCAAAAATCGTTCGTAATTATTGTATTTATATGCCACTGCGATTATTTTTCGACGGTTATGCAAGTCTTGACGACGAGGGCTCAAAATTAGAGGGCTAATCAAATTGTAGCGTACCTATCCATTGTGTTTTATTGGTCATAATGCTCTTTTTTTGTTTTTTGTAATTGACGTGTACAATATTTTTTTGGTCATCAAATAAATCAAAAAGAAAACTTACTTTCAGCGTTATTTTTTTTACTTTTCGGACCGACTCGCTTTCAGCATAAATTTTTATTACATCTTTATCCAGCTTCCACCCCAAGACATCAAAAGCTATGGGTTTGTTATCTGCTTGCATCTGAAAATGTTTTTTGATATAGGCAGCCACAGTGGCATCAGTAGCGGGGTGTTGATTCTTCGCTTCGAGGTTAAGCGCAATACCTTCTAACTGTTCAATTGCATCTTCAAAATCATCGATAAAAAGTTTGTGTACAACATTAAAATTACGCTCCGCCTCGTTATAGCGTAAATCACTCACAATCAAATGTATAGGGTGAATTATAAATCCACTCAGTATAAAAACAAACACAGCCACAGTAAGGCATATAAAATGTAAGCGTAAAGCAGACAATGTTTTGAAAAAAAAAGAACAAATCATTTGCAAGAAAAATAACATAAAATGTAGGGAGATAGATTAGCGATTTGATATAAAGCCTATATAGGTATGGCAAGTCAGCCGTAGCTGTTTTATGCTGTAAAAAAAGGGGCTGTGTAAAACTTATATTTATTTGTGAACAAAAAAAAGAGTAAAAAGGCTTATATTGTGCAATACCGCACCCACAATATTGGCTACTTACTCTTAATGGATACAAATATAACAAAAACACTCGAAAATGACAAGATAAAACTAAGCGTTCTATTTTTATGAACATACCTTGTTTTTTTGTATTTTTGTTTGTAATAACGCAATCAGCCTGATTATTAAGCGTATAAAATCACACAGTGCTTTCAAAACTGTGTTTTAAAATCCCAATATTTTTAATTTTTCCCAAAAATAAAACTTTATACCAAAACAATGCAGACATCAATGTCCAAAATTATACCACTTTTTTTCTTGCTCACGATTAGCATGCTCTTTCCATTGGCATCGCTAAAAGCACAGTTTGCTGGGGGCAGTGGTAGTGGATACGCTTCCGATATGTATGAGCGCAGGCTTACAGGCTTATCAGCAAGGCAAGAGATAAATCATAATAATCATCTTCAAATTTTTCCTAATCCTAATTTTTCAGGAATATTAGAAGTCGAATCAATAACATATTTTCAAGACGTTGAAGTTTTTAATAGTAGAGGTGAGCGGGTTAAATACATCAAATACTTACAAAAAACTAAAAAAACTCGAGTCCGAATTTCGGATTTACCAAATGGATTGTATATATTGCGTTTGAATACGGGCGAATCCCAAAAAATTATCAAAGCGTAAGGGACGCACCATAACTCATTATCAATCTTCATACTGTTATATCTTTTTCCATATTGTAGGCTTTGCAAGCCCCACGATATATAAAAAGTAGCTTAGCACTAATATTGCTCAAAGAAATGTTGGTTTTGACAGGCGATAATGTATAGTAGTATGAGTAATCTTAATTATTTTCTCCCAAAACCTTTACAAACGCTAAAATTTATATGTGGAAAATCACAGTAGCTCAAGAGCAGGCACATACCGTAAGCCTAAATGAAGATAAGGCATTACTTATTGATAATCAAATTTTTGAATGGGATTTACAAAAGCTCAATAATCGCACTTTTCACGCCATTAAAGACAATAAAAACTATACTATCGAGGTTGTAGAAGCCGATACAAAAAACAAAACTTTTAGTATTAGGCTCAACGGCAAACTCATGGACGTAACGGCAAAAGATAGATTTGATTTGCTTCTTGAAAAAATGGGTATGAGCGATATGGCATCTCAAAAAATATCTGAGCTCAAAGCACCTATGCCTGGTTTAGTTTTAGATGTATCTGTTGAAGTAGGGCAGCAAGTCAAAGAAGGCGAAATGTTGCTTATCTTAGAAGCCATGAAAATGGAAAATGTTTTGAAAGCTCCCGCAGATGTAGTTATCAAAGCCTTGAAAATAGAAAAAGGCGTAAATGTAGAAAAAAATCAAGTGCTCATTGAGTTTGAATAAATAGAAAATCCTTTGCTTATTTCAAATTATAGCGGTAAGTATCCCGAGGCGGGTACAGATGAAGCTGGACGAGGCGCACTTGCGGGTCCTGTAACAGCAGCGGCAGTTATTCTTCCGCCTGATTATCAAAATGCAAAACTCAATGACTCGAAAATACTCTCGCTCAAATGGCGTAATATTTTAAAACAAGAAATAGAAGCCGTAGCATTAGCTTATGCCGTTGTGCATGTAAGCCCGCAAGAAATCGATAAAATCAATATTTTACAAGCCTCTTTTTTGGCTATGAACCGTGCCGTAGCACAGCTTGAGCTTCGCCCAGCTTATCTGCTTGTCGATGGTAATCGTTTTTATAATCAAACAGACGTGCCACACACTTGTTTGATAAAAGGCGATGCACGGTTTTTATCTATTGCAGCAGCCTCAGTGCTTGCCAAAACAGCAAGAGACGAATATATGCAAAATTTAGCTTTGAGCTACCCAGATTATGCTTGGGAACGCAATGTTGGCTACCCCACGAAAGCCCACCGCGAGGCTATACGCTCAAAGGGGGTATCGCCACACCACCGTCAAAGTTTCAGACTGTTATAAAATATTCAAATTAGCACTAACAGCCCTTTAAGCCCGCTTAGTGCTATTTTTATCCATAATTCTGTAAAATATCGTGCATTCTCACTAAGCCCAAATACTGTTCGTCTTCGTCTATAACAGGGGCTATGTAAATTTGCTTTTGTGGGTTTTCCATAATAGACATAACTTCTGCCAGTTTCATATTAGGGGATAAACAGGTAGGGTTTCGGGTCATGAGCATAGTAGCCTTCATGTCCAAGTCAGGGTTTTGAATCAGTGCACGTCTCACATCTCCGTCAGTAATAATTCCCATCAATTTATTGTGTTTATCACAAATACATACCGCACCGAGGTTATGTTGAGTCATATTGATAAGTAGAGTTTTGAGGCTATCTTCGGGCTTGGCTTTTGCTTTATTTTTGTGCATAACATCAGAGACGCGCAGTAATAAATTTCGTCCTAGTTGCCCAGCGGGGTGAAAAAGCGCAAAATCATCGCTACGAAAATTACGAGCCTTCATTAAAGTTGCTGCAATGGCATCTCCAATGACAAGGGCAACAGTAGTGCTACTCATAGGGGCGAGGTTCAGCGGGCAAGCCTCACGCTCGATGCTGGCATCGAGGCAAATATCTAAATTCTGGGCTAAGTTTGTATTTGTGTTCCCAAAAATACCAATAGTCTGTACGCCAATTTTTTCTAATGTAGGTAGCATACGCATCAGTTCGAGCGTTGTACCACTTTTAGAAAGCATCAAAATAGCATCACCTTGACTAACCATGCCCAAGTCGCCGTGTAAGGCTTCCGAAGCATTCAAATATACAGAAGGTGTGCCAGTGCTGGCAAGCGTTGCTGATATTTTATGTGCAATAATTCCTGATTTTCCTACGCCTGTTACTACAACTTTACCTTCGGTAGTGAGTAGCGTATTGATAGTTTTGTCAAAAAGAGGGGCTATTTGCCCAAGTGCCTGTACTAATGCCTGCATTTGAGCCTCAAAAGTATCGCAAGCAGTAGCATAGTGTGCGTAAGAAGTTGGTAGCATGATGTTAATTGGTGTTGAAGATGTATGCTAATCATTTAATGAAACTTTGACAAAGTTTTGAGCTTTCTCAAAGTTTAGGTATTTTGTAGTACAAACCATATCACAATATATTTATCCATAGTGTGGGGGGTGCAACTCTCACAGTTTTTAAAGCTGTAGCCCGAAGCTCCAGTTTCGGAAGTGGCTTATAACGAAGCTGGAGCTTCGTACTACAGGCATTAAAGATATTAGATGTCAAATTTTTAGAAGTAACATTTCTGTCAGAAATGTCATTTCCGAGATAATTTAGCAAAATTGTCGTACACCCTTACAAACTAATTGCAATAAGTTTTCAAAGTTGTTTGTGCTTCTCTAAATCCATATCTTAAAGCAGCGTTTAGATGCTCACAAATAGCTGTATTTTTTTTGCCTTTATTTTTTGCTAATTCTATAAGGGCAAGCAAATGATAGCCTTTTCCAAAACGCTCATCAAGACGTACACATTTTTCTAAATCCGTAGCGGCTTTCTCGAGTTCTTTCATACGAAAAAATACCTCTCCACGTGCATAATAGGCATTTTTATCGGCAGCATTAAGGTTTATAGATTGATTTAAGTCCAAGACTGCTTCTTTATCTCGATTAAGCTCGAAGAGCGTAATGCCGCGATTAAGATAAACTTCTGATATATCTGGATTGCGTTCGAGTGCGATATCATAGTCAGCAAGTGCGCCTTTTAAATCACCAGAAGCCCGCTTTGCATTAGCCAAATTATACAAATATTTATAATTTTTATCATTGAGCTTCACGGCACGTGCAAAGTCATCTTTAGCTTGCGCAAAATCTCCTTGTTCAAAAAAAACAACTCCACGCATATTATAAGCATCAGGTTCTCTTTTATTTTTTTTAATTGCTTCATTGAGTACGGCAAGCGCAGCTTCATAATTCTCTTCAGCCAAAAGATTGCGCGCCTCATCGAGTTGTTTTTTGATAGATGCCTGACAAGATACAAGCATCAAAATACTGATTATCAATATAAATCTTCCAATATTGAATTGCATACAATTTGTTATTAGTGTATTGAATAGGATAAGCAAGCAATTTGCATATAAAAAACCAATTTATATATCAATTGGTTATAAGCATACGCAAAAAAATAAAAATTATGCCAGTTAGGAATTACGCTATTGGTGTACGACAACTTTGCTAAATTAGCTCCGAACTGACAGTTTTCGTAAAACTGTTAGCTCGGAGGCTACCTAAATCGTTTTACCAAACTTGATGCACCTGCGAAGCACTTATTTTGCCTCTTGAAACTGCGTCGGGATTACCCCTACTTTATGTGTTTGTAGCAGTGCTGCCGTTTGTATATTATACACAAATACATTGCCGTCTTGTACATAATCAATCGCATCAGCAGCATAAAGCAAACCTTCGCTTGAGATACCTAAGCTATAAAACAACCTCCCATCACGAGGGACAAACGAACTTGTAGGTAAATGCTCATCAAGTATATGCAATCTAAAAATATCGCCGTTGATAAAAAATAGCTGCTGCCCATCAGGACTGATGCAAAGCCCGCCTGGCGAACTTTCCCTTTCGGGGAATACAAAACGCTGTAAAAACTGTCCGTTTGTAGGATCATATTGATAAAGTTCGGGGTTTTCGGCATTGATACGATTTGCACCATTGCCATTACAAAGTATCCAGATTTTCTTATTTGCATCGAGCAAAATATGAGTTGCACCTAAACCTATGTTGTGTCGTGTAATAATTTCATCACGATTAGGATCGATTTCTATGAGTTGCCCATCAGAAAAATTACAAACATAGACTTTGCCCTCGTGCACAATGAGCTGCTCGCACCAGCCGCCTACGTCGATGCGCCCTGTAATTTGTAGTGTTTGAGGATTTACAATCCATACACAGGCTTCATACATATCGGTTACGTAAGCTTTGCTTTCGCTCAAAGGCAATATATAACGCGGCGAGCGCAAGCCTTCGATAGTGCCTATGCGCTTGAGGCTAAACCTATCTACGACCTCGATGAGCTGGGAATTATTCACCACAATAAAAGCCTTTTCGTTATAAAAACTCATAGACTGCGCAACATTACCCAAAATTTGCCCTTCATTCGCTCTGCGAAAAACCTCTTGATGCGCCTTGCCTTGGGCATCTATAAAGCTAATACTGCCATGCCCCCAACCAAAATTTCCTTCATTAACCACAAAAATTCCTTGTGAAAAGTCTATCCGTTCCCCGCTATCAGGTGTAGGGTCGGTGCTTTGTGGAGGTAAGCTCTCCTCTGCACACCCTATGAGCAAAAGACAAAAAGCAAAAATCGCAAAAATAATCGGTGTTTTTTTTATGTTTTTCATTTTTTTTGTTTAGTATAGCCTAACGAAAAAGTTTGGTTTGATACTATTCATTTCGGCTTTGTGTAAAGCGTTTTACTTTATTACGTATCGCAAATTATTAAAAAAAAATTGTATGTACAAGTTATCTGTTGTAATACCTACTCAAAGTGGGTTTCGTTGCTCTTTAATTATCATTTTTCTTAGCCTTTGGATAGGATTGAGTAGCGCAACCGCCCCTCGCGCTATACACAAAGAAAAAAGTGCTGCGCCGAGTTTTCAAAAAAGCAAAAAAGAGTTACACCTTGAGCATAAAATTCAGAAAATAGAGCAAAAACTTGAGCGCAAAAAGCGTAAAGCAGAGCGCAAAGGCGATGTACATGCAGCGGCAAAAGTAGGCTTTGTCATAGGATTGCTCTCCGTAGTTTCTTTTTTTGTAGCTTTTAGCTACCCCGCTTTTTTTCTCATTAGTTTTCTGCTGGCTATTGCTGGACTTATCGTGAGCATTATAGGCATCAGAAAAACAACAAAAGGAAAAGGTTGGGCCATAGCAGGCATTATCTCGAGTATATTAGGACTCTTAGGCGCAGGCTTTTTAGTATTTGTAATATTAGTAATTGCTGGTGCATTTTAAATTTATTTGAATCCTAAAAATAGATTCAGACGGTTGCAATTCATATTTACTCAGTAGCATAAGCTATTGTCTTAAAATAACTACTCTCGCCGTGTTTGGTGTCCCCGCCAAACACAAACCGCGTAGTTTTGAATTGCACCCATTCAGACAAAAATTTCGCTTGAATTATGGACGGAGGCTTATTAGCATTGTTGCTATTTTTGGTCGTATTGATTTTTATTTTAGCAGGCTTTCCCGTAGCTTTTACTTTGGGTGGCATAGCCATTATTTTTGGATTGATCATACATGGGGCTGATATATTTTATATTCTGCCGCTTCGCATTTATGGCAGTATGAATAATTTTATACTGATTGCTGTGCCGCTTTTTGTATTCATGGGATTGATGCTGGAGAAGTCCGGCATTGCCGAAAGGCTGCTCAACACCATGGCTTATCTCTTTGCGGGTTTGCGTGGCGGTTTGGGTATTGCCGTGATTGCGGTCGGTGCGCTACTTGCAGCCTCTACGGGTATTGTTGGCGCAACGGTCGTAACAATGGGATTGCTTGCCCTGCCGCCTATGCTCAAACGTGGCTATAGCCCTGCCTTAGCTACAGGTACGATAGCCTCCTCTGGGACGCTCGGGCAGATTATACCGCCAAGTATTGTACTTGTGCTACTTGGGAGCGTATTGCAAGTTTCGGTTGGCGATTTGTTTGTAGCGGCTGTTGTGCCAAGTATTATTTTAGTAGTTGCTTATATGGCTTACGTATTTTTTAAGGCTTGGATAGACCCAAAGTCTGCACCACCTTTGAGTCGTGAGGAGCGTAAAAATTTTGCTAATGGTAAAAATATTTTGAAAGAAATTATTGTATCGATGCTGTTGCCCTTAGCTCTTATTTTGGCAGTACTAGGCTCTATTTTTGGAGGGATTGCTTCCCCGACAGAAGCCGCTGCCCTTGGTGCAATGGGTGCAATTTTGCTCACTATTTCACAAAAAAAACTAAGCCTACCTATTCTCAAAAAAGTCATGCGCGATACGACCCAGCTGACCTCTATGGTTTTTATTATTTTAGTTGGTGCAACGGCTTTTGGTTTTGTATTTCGCGATTTAGGGGGCGATGATTATATTATTTCTTTGGTAGAGGGGTCAAATCTAAGCCCTCGCGGGTTCTTGCTTTTAGTTATGGCTATTGTTTTTGTTGCGGGTTTTTTCATAGATTTTATAGAAATTACTTTTATCATTGTACCGATAGTTACCCCTATTTTTCAGGCTTTAGGCTTAGATTTGGTTTGGGTGGGGATTCTGCTGGCTATCAATTTGCAAACTTCTTTCCTGACTCCTCCTTTCGGATTTGCACTTTTTTATCTCAAGGGGGTAGCTCCGCCAGAGGTCAAAACATCTCATTTGTATCGGGGGATTATGCCTTTTGTGATTATTCAACTCACACTGCTTACACTGTTGCTCTTCTACCCTGATATTTTATATGTCTTTCGGTAATAAACCTTTACCCAAGCTTTTTATCAAGCCTACAGTGGCAGGCTGTAATTTTTTGCTTATTTCTGCCTGAATACAAAATTAAGCACCAGCGCTTTTTTATTATTTTCAGTAGGTGTCTGTTTATGAGCTTATTTAATTCACTAAAAGGGTTGCTCTTTTTATAGCCTTACTTATCTATGTTTTAGTTAAAAAATTCTTGTTGTGTAGCTTTGTCTTGCGGAGTACATTTCATATTAAATCGGTAGCACAATGCTCATGCACCTCTCGCCATGGTTTGCTAAATTAGCCCATAACTAACAATTTTCGAAAAACTGTTAGCACTGAAACTATCTAAACCGATTTAGCAACCTGACATACGCCCGTTTTGAAGTACAGCCTTTGTATTAACTTAGTTTGAATACAGTCTCAATTAGACATATTTTTTTCATAAGATTCTAAATGCTTAGCAAGATGCTAAGTAGAGGAGCGTTTTTTACGTCTGCCAAGCGTTAAACAAATCATAAGCTATAAAAGTTATTGAACCTACGACTTGCAAAAAAGCAAGCTAAGCATTTTTCAAAAAAATAAAAACAAAATATGAACCTTAAAGGCGCAAAAATTTTACTCACGGGCGGTAGCCTCGGTATTGGCAAAGCCACTGCCCAAAAATTAGTAGAAGCAGGAGCGGAAGTTATTATTACAGGGCGCAGCAGCGAACGCCTCGAGGCGGCAGCCCAAGAAACAGGTGCGATAGCCTGCCAAGCTGATATTTCCAAAAAAGAAGATATTCAGAAATGCTTTGATTTGATTGCCCAAAAATGGGACGGTAAGTTAGATGTACTCATCAATAACGCTGGCATTGGCGAGTTTCCGTACTTAGAAGAGCTCACACTCGAGATGTTTGAAAAAGTATATGCCACCAACGTCTTCGGATTGGCAATGACTACGCAAAAAGCAGCCGAGATTTTTAAAGCCCAAAACTATGGTCATATTATAAATATCGCCTCCACAGCAGCGACAAAAGGCTTTGCGCGCGGAACGGTATATGCCTCTTCTAAGTTTGCATTACGCGGCATGACTGAGTGCTGGCAGGACGAACTGCGACGAAATAATGTCCGTGTTATGCTCATCAACCCCAGTGAGGTAACGACCGCCTTTGCAAACCCCGACCGCATAGAAAGAGAAGAAATCGATAACAAATTGCGCCCAGAGGAGATTGCGCACGCTATTAAATCCGTACTCGAGATGGACGATAGAGGGTTTATTCGTGAACTCACCGTCATTGCTACCAATCCTTTTTAATTCAACTTTTATCTTATGATATAATAGGAATCTGAATATTTTTCCTACTATACAGTTTTAGCCCTAATGATTTTTCAAAAAATGATTAGGGCTAAAATCCTGTCTTATTGTTCGCCTTCGGGTCGTTGCGAGAGCATTTCTTTCAAGTCAATAGGAAATTCGGCTTGAATAGGTATTTCTAAACTTTGCTTGTTGATAAGCAATTTTAGTTGTCCTTTGGTATAGATTTTATCAAGGCTTCCACCAAAAAAAGCTCTTCCAAACTCTTTGAGAATAATTTTTTGTTGTGCTTTTATATCTGTTTTGATCATGCGCTCTTCGTTTGCCTCGAGTGTAAATGCCTCTCGTGTTTTCCAATTGCCAAGTCCTCTTCCATTTTTGCTTATCGCAAAATCCATATCAATTTCTTGAATTTCAATTTTTTGTGCAATCGGATTTTTGATTTTTAATGCAGCTTCCCAATATAAAAACTCACTATCTCCCCCCGTACTTCTTACTTTTTGCATTTTGATATGCTCTGCGATAAGCTTGCCGAGTTGCTTTTGCAATAAAGCACGCCAATCGATATCGGGTGTATGTGTACGCTTAAACTCAATTTCTTTGAAAGGTGTGTTTATGGTATAAGTGCCCTCAATTTTGAGTTTTTCTTGGCTATTATTAGCGATTAGCTCGATGAGATTTTCAAGATTCCACTCCGTAAGAAAACTCACACGGGCAGTATCTTCAGCTTTGAGCGTGGTGGGGTGGTCCATTGTACCTGTGCCGAGCTTTTTACCCTCGCAAAAAATTTCAATTTGAGCCGCTCTAATTTTAGCATCAAAACTATTAGGGTGATACAAAACAACCGCAATATCGCCGCCGATATGCTTTTCAGAAACGCTGCGAATCATCAAAGACTCTACGGAACGTACCTCTGGCTCTTTTACGCTACAAGAAGAAAGTAGCGCAATCATAGATAAAAAACAAAGACTAATCCGAGCAAATGTATATTTTTCCATTGTTGTTAGTAAAATTTAAAATGAGGTTGTGTAATTTTAGCACCCACAATTTTTGGAAATTGTTGGTGCTAAGGATATAATCTTCAACTGCTGCTCCCCCCTACTTAAAGAAGATTGGAGGCATTTTCAAGCAATTTACACAATTATTCAATCAAAAAAAATAATTACATAAATCTAAAATTGTAAGTAACGGAAGGTATTATTCCAAAAAGAGAATTTTGTACGGCTTCCATTTGTGCGGGCTGTCCGTTGTTAGTACCAGTACCAGCTTTTTCTCTAAAAGTGATAGTAAACGGATTCATACGATTATACAAGTTATAGACCGAGAAGTTCCAACTTCCCTTCCAGCGTTGCCCAGGCTTGTATTTTCCGTCGAGCGTAAGGGAAATATCCATGCGGTGATAATCAGGCATGCGGTCTCCATTTCGGTTGGCATCATCATAGAGTGTAATAATCGTTCCTTCCTTTTCGTATCTTGCAATAGGAAAGGAGACGGCAGCGCCCGTAGTATAGACAAAGTTTCCTGCGATTATAACTCGCTCACTAAGCTGATAGCTTGCTACTACGGCAAAATCATGACGGCGGTCGTATCGTGGGCTATAAGGATTTCCAAAGTTAATTTCAGGGATTTGGCGTTGCACTTTTGACCAAGTGTAGCTCACCCAACCTGTGAGTTTTCCAATATTTCGCCTTGCTAAAAGCTCGATGCCATAAGCCCAAGCATTACCAGCTGAGACGGCATCTTCAATGCTGTTGTTGAGTAGCACATTTGCACCATCAAGCACGTCGAGCTGATTGCGCATATCTCTATAATAAACTTCTGCCGAGAGTTCGTACTGATTTCGCGCTAAGTTATGAAAATAACCAAGTGCAAATTGGTCTCCAATTTGTGGTTCGATGTGGTTGTTGCTACCAATCCATCGGTCGAAAGGCAAACCAGCCGTATTACTTGCTACGGTTTGTATATATTGGCGAGTGCGGTTGTATGAGCCTTTGATAGAATTGCTCTGCCCGAGGCTGTATTTAAATGAAAATCGGGGCTCGAGACCGTGATAAAAGCTATAAAATTCACCTCTTTTATAATCAATCGTATCGATAATCTCACGCTCAAAAATAGCATTGCCTTCTCCATATACAAACTGCCGTCCTGGTCCGACATTTTGATACAAGGAATAGCGGAGTCCGTATTGTAAGCTGAGTTTGTCATTGACTCTTTGCTCATTACCAATATAAAAAGCTTGCTCAAGGGCGTAAGTATTATCAAGTTTGAGTGGTTCAAAAATAGAACTTTCTGCTTCAATAGTAATTTCAGCAGGTCTAAACTGGTGAAAAATATTGGTAGCACCAAAAACAATCGTATTATTGGGATTGATAAAATAATCAAAATCGAATTTAATTTCAATATCGTTTAAGCTCGACTTCCAATTGAAATTTTGTGCTGACCCAGTATTAACCAAAAATCCGTAGTCAAAATTGCTGTATATGAGCGTAGTATTTAGGAATAGTTTGCTATTGAAAATATGATTCCAACGCAAAGTACCTGTAGCGTTCCCCCAGTCAATACCAAAATTATCACCAAAACGAAATACATCACGACCGAAATATCCAGAGAGAAAAACTCGGTTATTGTCATTGATTCTCCAGTTTACTTTGGCATTAAAATCATAAAAATAAAGCGTGTTATTGCGAATATCCTCGTCAGGCGAAAGTTTTAGAAAAAGGTCTGCATAGGTTCGTCTTCCAGAAACTATAAAAGAGGCTTTATCCTTAGCAATTGGCCCCTCGAGTGTAAGCCGGCTCGAGATAGAACCCAGTCCACCGGAGGCTTCGAAGTTTTTGTCATTGCCATTTTTCATTCGAATATCGATAATAGAAGAGAGCCTACCTCCGTATTGTGCTGGGATTCCGCCCTTATAAAGTGTCATATCGCGGACAGCATCGGGGTTAAAAACTGAAAAAAAGCCGAGCAGATGCGAAGCGTTATAAACGGGTGCATCATCGAGAAGCATCAAATTTTGATCATTTGCACCTCCACGAATAAAAAGCCCAGTAGTGCCTTCGCCAACGTTTTGTACACCCGGCATAAGTGTAAGTGTACGCAGCACATCTACTTCGCCAAAGAGAGCTGGCAGTTTCTTTACTTCCTCCATTGTAATAGTCTGCTTACTCATCTCTACGGATTCAATATTTTGGCGTTCGTTGCGGTCTTCTACTACAATTTCAGCAAGCTCTTGGCTATCTTCTTTGAGTTCTACCGAGATTTTAAGGTCTCTATCTAATACAATTTCACGTATTATCTCCTCATATCCGATAAACGAAAAAACAAGCGTATAATTACCCGCAGGCAGAGTCAGTGAGTAAAATCCGTACTGATTCGTGATTGCACCCGTGCCAGGTATTTCTTTGACTGATACACTAGTGCCAGGCAATTCCTCTCCATTGCTGACATCTTTGATGCTTCCACTAATTGTGAATTTGTTGCTTTGTGCGTTTACCAACATCGGGATTGCACACATTCCAAAAAAAAGAAAGAGTATCAAAACAATTGATTTTTGCATAATAGCAATTGATTTTTATAATTGTAAGTTTTTGAAAATAGTTAGACGTACTTTTAAGCACAAAATTACTTAAGCACGCACAAGAGACGTAAAATAACCTATCTTAGTAACACTGTATAAGCAAATACTTTTTGTTTTTAACATCTGTTTAATTTCTAAATCTATAATATCATCGCCGTCTGTTTTCAATATTTAAAAATGCGAATCTTCGACAAAACTCTTGTTTTTATTGTAAATTATTCTTAGCTTACAGGCACAATTCATTTAATCAAGTTATGCACCATGAAAAATTCAGTTCAGATAGCTAATCCAATTTATGATGTAGTTTTAAAGTTTTTGTTTGAAGAATTATCTATTGCAAAACTTTTTTTAGAAGCCGTACTCGGCTACGA
This sequence comes from Bernardetiaceae bacterium, assembly GCA_020832465.1. Taxonomy (GTDB): domain Bacteria; phylum Bacteroidota; class Bacteroidia; order Cytophagales; family Bernardetiaceae; genus JAFIER01. The sequence goes on along the minus strand of JAFIER010000066.1, from coordinate 12,033 downwards.
AATTGAAGAACTAACTATTAGACCCCAAGAAAAACCTACAATTGATAATCAAAAACAAAAAAATAAATACAAAGATTTAAATACATCGCTGCAAAGGGCTTTACAAATGAGTATTTTTCGTCTAGATTTTTTGGCTAAAATCAGAACCGAAGAGGGCACTAAAACTGTTATGCTTGAGCTACAAAAAGAGAGCTTGCCAAATGATACAATGAGATTTAGAGGATATCTCGGAAAACTCTATAGCGATAAAGAGGCTTATGAAACTATTGCAGAACATCTGAAATATCCTAAGAAAATTGGAATTCCAGTCATCGGAATTTATATCTTGGGAAGTGGGTTGCCAATAATAAAGGAAGTGCCAATTCTATATGTAAGAAATGTATTAGAAGATTACACAACAAAACAAGAAATCAAAGTACGAGACTACTTCGTGCAAAGTCTTAGCCACGAAAGTTTTATGATTTCTGTGCCTGCATTAAGCAAGTATAAACGCACAGAGTTAGAGCAGTTGCTTTCCATTTTTGATCAAAGCAATAAAAAAAATTCCGATAGGTATATACTCGAAATAAGCAAAGAGGAAATACCCGAGAAATATCATAAATTTATAGACCGACTTTACAAAGCGGCGCAAGACCCCGAAATACGCAAAGGAATGGAAGAATTAGATGTAATTTACGAGGAAATAGTTGATTTGATGCACTATAAAAAGCATTATGAGCAAGAACGAAACTTGCGTGAACAGGCTGAAAAACGTGCTGAAGAATCTCTATTACGCGAGGCAAAGGCTCTTTTGGAGGCTGAAGCCTCCAAGCAAATACAGCAAAAAGAGCAGCGTAAGCGTGAAGAAGAACAACAAAAGCGTGAGGAAGAACAACAAAAGCGTGAGGAGGAACAACGCAAGCGTGAGGAGGAACAGCGCAAGCGTGAAGAACTTGAAATACGCTTCATAAAGCTACTTTATGCGCAAAATATGCCCATAGAAGAGATCGCTATGCAACTTAATGTAGAAGTAGAACAAATAATAGAAGTTGTCAATAGTCATTTGAAGTAAGAGACCGGCGGGGATCGTCCCTTCTTTTTTGGATTTTAATAACTAAATTGCTACATTGTTTTATATTTAGCTTTTCTAACGAATTGCTTTGACATCTGATGTTTCTAAAAAGACTATGCTAATGCGTTATTTTATTTTTTTCTGCTTTTTTTCTACAATTTTTATAGGTTCACTTTTTGCCCAAGATACCGTCAAAATAGAGACTCGTTATTTAGAAGTATATGATGTAGAAGTGCATATTGCTAAAGTGGGGGTTAAGCAAGGGATTTTGGGTGATACGGGTCAAGTGCTGTTGCCTTTTGCTTACGATAAAATTTCATTTTTTAACGCTTCGGACACCCTTTGTACAATATGGAATGGCTTTTTTTTGGTAGAAAAAGACGGTTTATTTGCCTTAGCCAACCATGAAGGTAAGCCACTTACGGCTTTAGATTATGAAAGTATAGATTTTTTGATCGCCTCCTGCCAAAGTGCACACCCTTCGAGTAATGTAATTCGAATCAAAAAAAATGGAAAATATGGGCTCTCCGCACCTGATGGTGCTGTATTGATACGTCCTGCCTATGATGAGTTAGATTTTTTGTTAGATGTATATCAAGATTCGCTTTTGGCAGTGCCAGAGATGATAAAAGTAAGGAAAGGACAGCAATATGGACTTTTTGATTTGCGCACACAAACCCCACTTTTTCGTACAGAATATGCTGCTATTGACTTTTTACAGAGCCTGGAAGTAGGCAAAGGCAAAAAAAGCAAGAAAGTTAGACTACTACGAGTAGCAGAAAAAAATCTTTATTCGCTACAAAATGTTGATGATAAAAAACCACAAACCGATTTTAAATACGATAAAATCTTACCTTTTTATGACGAGCGTGCCCTTGTCCAGCGTAAAGGAAAATTTGGTTTTCTGGATCTAGACGGAAAGGAGCATATAGCTACAATCTATGACCACGCAGAGTCTTTTCGTGCGGAGGCTGCTATTGTGCGCAAAGGCAAAAACTATGGTCTTATCAATATCAAAGGAGATAAAATATTGGCATTGAGCTACGATGAAATTAAATATATCGTACCTGCTGACTATGAAGATAGTTTCTATCGTGATTTTTTACAAGTCAAAAAAGGAGATAAATACGGACTTGCCAATAGCGAAGGTAAACTCATTTTTCCAATAACCTATAAAAGCCTGCGTTTTGTAGCAGATAAATACGGTTTTGAATTAGAAAACCCTGACGGAAGTAAGAAATTTGAGCCTCTTTCGCGCTAATTATAGGTCAGTATTGATTATATTTTTTGTGCATTTAGCTATTTTTTCTGTAAACAAGTGTGGGAATACGAGCATTCAATGCAATATACTTAACAGGATTACGAGAAAGTAGGCGGTCTATAAATCCTTGTTCGTGGTTGAGCATGACGAGTAGATTAGGTTCATTTTTATCTAAATAGTTCTCAAGTCCGTTGACCATTTTCTTTTCTAAAATGACCTTAAAACGCAGTTTTTCATCAGTAAAATTACTGAACTTCTCTTGAAGAAGCGTCATTTTTTGATTTTCAGCAATAAGATTTTTGCCACTTGTTGTTATGTGTAGGCAATCTAGTTTGGCATCAACTTTTCGTGAAAAATTTATAAGTTCTTGGATAATTTTATGATCAGCATTGTCAAAGTCGGTAGTATAGACAATGTGGTGAAATCCCTTAAAATGCGCCTCTGGTGGCACAGTAAGTATAGGGCATTTAATGCGTTTATAAATATCACTCGAACCACTTAAAAAGCTATCAGCAAGTTTGTGTTTACTTTGCGTGCGCATCAAAATAAGTTTTGTATGCGTAGCTTCTGCTATTTTAAGCAGGTTATCTTCGTAATTTCCTTCTAAAATTTGGCTATGGATTTCTAAGGGGCGTTCGCTATGTGGGTAATTATGTGTTTTGATGTGCTCGAGCATAGCTCTCATCTTGCCCTCAGCTTCATACTTTTTAGATGCTTTCTCTTGGTCATACAAATACTGATTAGCACCTGGCGCAACCGAGACATAAAAACAATGTAATATTTCTAAACGCCAATGTTGCTCCACAGCTATTGCAATGGCATAATCTAAAGCAGACTCCCCCCCTGGAGATAAGTCAGCAACGAAAATCAGAGAACCCTCTGTAGCAGACGAAATAGGCATAGCTATGATGTATTTAAAAGTCAAACAAAAGACAGTGTAGTTACTGAGCGTAAAAAAAGAAGTTAATTCACTCACAAACAAACACTTAAAAAACAAACTAACACTTAAAGTTACGCATAAAAATAATACTTATTTAAACAAAGTTATCACTCACTCGAACAGCGCATTGATTAGTCAGTTGCAAAATAATCTTTTTTAAGCTATTATGCAAAATAATACTTTAAAAATTATGCTACATTTTACTTCGTACTGCAAAAAGCGTATTTTTAGAAGAATTTGTATAACTTTGGATATTTTGTTATTTTTGTAAAAGACAAGTAATTGTAATTTTTTGCGATTTTTATACCTATTTTTTAGGGCTTTTTAGCTCAATAATAAAAATTATTACGTTATAGCCATTAGCACTAACAGCCTTTTGCCAAAGCCGTTAGTGCTCATGCTTATTCCAAACAGAAAAGGATTACAAAAGTTATATCATATAAACTTATTCCACAACAAACCCACTACATCATCATGGAATTTATAGAACCCGCATTAGCAGAATATGCAGAGGCGCATAGCACTGCTGAAACAGAGTTATTGGCATATATCAATCGTGAAACGCACCTCAAAATTAACCAGCCTCGTATGCTCTCAGGGCATTTGCAAGGTAATGTATTACAAACATTTGCCCGTATGATGCGCCCTCGTCGTATTTTAGAAATAGGCACTTATACTGGATACTCTGCAATTTGTATGGCGCAAGGCTTATCCGAAGATGGAATTTTACATACAATTGATAACAACGAAGAGCTCGAGCCTTTTGTGCGTGAAGCTTTTCAAAAAGCTAACTTAGAAGATAAAATTCATTTCCACTTGGGAAATGCAATAGATATTATTCCTACGATTGAAGAGACATTTGACATGGTTTTTATAGATGCTGACAAAGAAAATTATTCTGCTTATTACGACTTAGTATGGAATAAGCTCAGAAGCGGCGGCTTGATTATTGCGGATAATGTCCTTTGGAGTGGAAAAGTACTCAATCCAAAAAATAATGATAAATCTACACAAGCACTTATGGAATTTAACCAAAAAGTGCATCAAGATAATAGGGCTTTCAATACGCTCATGCCCATTCGCGATGGCTTAATGCTGGCAGTGAAGTCTTGAGTTTTGTGTGGAAGTTTAAATACATTTTCAATACTAAATTTAGAATTACAATGAAAAATATAGCGCACTTGATAGCGGTATGGGGGCTAATTTGCTTTAGCATATCCACAGTGTTTTCGCAAGAAAATGAAAACCCCGCTTTTAAAGTAAAAAAAGATGACTATCCACTGCTTACAGAAAAAAAGGCAGTGCAAAAAGGTGATGATACTTATCTTACCGTAATGGCTAACGGGTTAAAAGCTGTTATTGCACAGCCCCAAACCGAACTCTCGGTATTAGCTGCTGCCTTTGATATAGAGCTCAAACGATTCCTTGATTTTAATGATATGGAAACTACTGACGAGCTTAAAGCAGGAGTTGCCTATTACCTCGAACCCAAAAATGATATAGCCCCCATTGCTACTTATGTGTTACACCCCGACGAATCAACTTGGGACGTTGCTCATAAATTTGGTATCTCTTTGAGAAATCTTTACCGATTCAACAGAATGGATAGAAATGAAGCTCCACAAGCTGGGCGTGTACTTTGGTTACAGACACGAAGACCAAGAAAAGTACCCATAGAGATTAGAGAAGTCCCCTCTAAAAAAGTGGAAAAACGAAGCAATGAAGCACTAATTAATATCCCAACCCGCAAGGAAGAACCCACTACTGATAGAAATAACCCCAATAAAGAAGAGGACGAAGACGACCTCAGAGACGAATGGGCTGACGTTTTAGCGAACGACATGAAAGACCTTAAAAAACCTGAAAACGAAAAACAAGAAAATACAAATACAAGAAAAAGAAATACTCAACCCCTTGATAACAAAATAGATGAGCCCGAAGAAACTGGTGAAAAACATACAGATACTGGTGAGCCACTCGTAGTGGCAACGCCACAGTATGTCAAATCACCGCCCTACCTGCCTGAAAAATATGAGTATTACACTGTAAAACTAGAAGAAGAAACACTCATAGGCATTGCACGTGCTAATAATGTCGAGCTCGAAAAATTTAAACTATGGAACAGAATTCCAGATATGGAATTACAAGTCCAAAAAGGTCAAAAATTTGCCATAGCTGAAAAGATAAATGCCAATACTAAAGCGCCAAAACAAAATAATAATTATGCAGATGATGACTTAGCTTTTGGAGATTCTACCCAAATGCCCACGCCAAGTAATGACGAGCGCATTACACGCATGGCAACACCACACGACTTGGTGAAGGATATGGACGAAAGAGATTTTCATATCGTACAAGAAGGTGAAACTTTATGGAGCATTGCACAGCAATACGGCATCACAATGAAGCAACTCACTGAATGGAACGGTATAGCAGACCCTGACTTAATTGGTATCAATCAAAGGCTTGCTCTAAATAAAACATTTAGTACACAAAGTACCGCTGCTACTTATACTAAAGCCAAAGCAAATACCGTATATTATGATGCCGCAGTAGGGCCTGATGGCAAAACTTATCGCCCTAACACAGAAGATACTACAGCAGCAGATATGGATAAAAATAAACAAAGCGTACAAAATCCTGGTGAGCATACCGTACAAAAAGGTGAAAATCTTATTATGATTGCACAAAAGTACGGCGTAAGCTATCGTAATATTATGAAATGGAATAACCTCAACGACGAAGAGCTTTCAAAACTCAAAGAAGGACAGCATTTAATTGTTTCTCAAAAATTTTATGACGAGATTACACAAGTCGCAACTGAACCCAGAAAAAATAAAGCACAAAATACCGAAAACAAAATGCCGGCTACAAATGATAATAAAACTACAACAGCAGCTACTGATAACAAAAACAATACTAAAGTTATTCCACCCGCACACGCAGCAGGGGCCGGATTTCATATTGTGCAACGAGACGAAAATATTTATCAAATCGCTAATCAATACAAAATATCTATTGCAAATATCAGACAATGGAACAACTTAGACTTTGATACTTATAATTTTGAAGCTGGTACAAAGCTCGTAGTTTCAGAAGCTGCTCTAGCTGCTAAACCCAAAACTACAAAACAAGAAAATGAAGTTGCAAAAGCAGAAAACACTACAGAAGACGCACCCAATGAAATGCAAGTAGTACAAGGTAAGTTGCAACACACCGTAGATAGCGGTGAAACGTTGAGCAGTATCGCCAGAAAATACAAGATAAGTATAGAGCAGTTGCGTGCTTGGAATAATATTGAAGGTGATAAAATTCTGAAAGGTGCTACACTGATTGTCAGTGAGTAATAAAAACAGAAATCTTGAGACAAAGCTACCCAAAAAAATGAAAGGGTAATGTACAAATAAGCGTAGCTACAACTTACGCATTTTGATAAACGTAAAAAAAACAAAAATGACATTTCTCAAAGAAATGTCATTTTTGTTTTTACACATACTACTATACATTTTTCCATAGCTTAGAATTAACATTTCTCAAAGAAATGTTATTTCTGGCTAGCGAAGGTCTAGTAGTATGGTTTTTACAAAATACTTAACATTACAATGGCAAATTGCCGTGTTTTTTCTTAGGCAATTTAGCCACTTTATTCTCAAGCATTTTAAAGGCACGAATAAGTTTTATGCGTGTTTCTTCAGGTTTGATAACCTCATCAATATACCCCCGGTGTGCGGCGCGATAAGGATTTGCAAACTTGAGGTTATAATCGTCCTCCTTTTCTTTGAGTTTTGCTTCTGGGTCACTCGCTTCTTGAATTTCTTTTCTAAAAATAATTTCTGCTGCGCCCTTTGCACCCATCACTGCAATTTCGGCATTAGGATAAGCAAAGTTCATATCTGCACCAATATGTTTGGAGTTCATGACATCATAAGCACCGCCATAAGCTTTGCGCGTAATAACCGTAACACGTGGGACGGTTGCTTCACAGAAAGCATAAAGCAGTTTTGCACCATTACTAATAATCCCGTTCCACTCCTGGTCAGTGCCTGGTAGGAAGCCAGGAACATCTACAAAAACAAGCAATGGAATATTAAAAGCATCGCAAAAACGTACAAAGCGCGCTGCCTTCTTACTTGCATTAATATCCAAACAACCAGCCAACATCGCAGGCTGATTAGCTACAATACCAATACTCTTGCCCGCCAAATGCGCAAAGCCTACAATAATATTCTCGGCATAGTCTTTATGAATTTCAAAAAAACTTGCATCATCAACAGTGCCATTGATAATATCACGAATATCATAGGGCTGATTAGGACTCTCAGGAACAATATCATTGAGCTTCACACGAAGCTCGTCATCTGTAGCCTCGTAAGGATATGAAGGTGCATCTTCTTCGCAATTTTGTGGAATATAAGACATAAGCCTTTTGATGTCTTGAATGCACTGCACTTCATTAGGACTTGAAATATGAGAAACCCCACTTTTCTGCCCATGTGCCGATGCACCGCCAAGCTCCTCAGAGCTAACCTCCTCATGTGTTACTGTTTTCACAACATTAGGACCCGTTACAAACATATAAGATGTATTTTCGACCATCATAATAAAATCTGTAATCGCTGGCGAGTAAACAGCACCACCAGCGCAAGGTCCCATGATAGCTGATATCTGAGGCACAACGCCTGAGGCTAAGGTATTGCGATAAAAAATATCGGCATAACCCGCAAGAGAAACAACGCCTTCTTGAATGCGCGCACCACCTGAATCGTTAAGTCCGATAACGGGTGCACCATTCTGCATAGCCAAATCCATAATACGACATACTTTTTCAGCATGAGCCTCAGAAAGCGAACCGCCAAAAACAGTAAAATCCTGAGAAAAAACATACACAAGCCTGCCATTAATTGTACCGTATCCCGTAACAACGCTATCGCCGAGATAATACTGCTCATCAAGACCAAAATCTTTACATCGGTGCATAACAAATTTACCTATCTCTTCGAACGAACCCTCGTCTAAGAGTAGTGCTATGCGTTCGCGTGCTGTGAGTTTCCCTTTTTGATGCTGTGCTTCAATACGAGCTTCGCCACCGCCGAGTTCGGCTTCGGCATCTTTTTTAGCTAAGGTCTCGAAAGGGTGAATTGTGTCAGTGATATGCTTCATTCAATCTATGTTTTGTGTGATGAAAATTTCTTTTTGCCTAAAAATAAACAGTATTTTACAAAATACCTTGCAAAACGCTGTTTTTTTTTAGATAATCTTAAAAATACACTTTATAAACGACATAAAAGCTGATAATTACATAGATAGTGATGCTAAATTTGTATGAATGAACAAAAAATAACTCCTCATTTAATACTAAGCACCACTGCTTTTTTATTATTTCAGCAGCTACCTATTTATGAGCTTATTAAATAACTAAAAAGGACTGGTAACTAATCAGGTACTCAAAAGTGTGTATCATAGGTATTTAAAAGCTATTTAATTTTAGAAATAACATTTCTGCCAGAGATGTTATTTCTAAAATTCTCCACCAAACACAAACCGAGTCCCCAAGACCTGAGTAGTTACCTAATCTGTAAAATTTTGTTTGCAGCCTGTGCTCAAAAATTCTATTTTTTTTCTTAGCTTTGTAAAGTTTTTTTATTTTATTTTTTGATTTTTATGTCCGAGATTATTTACAGTCAATGCCCTATTTGCGGTAGTCCTCATATTGAACCATTTCAAGTAGCCCAAGATTATACTGTCTCGCAGCAGATTTTTCGCATAGATATATGCAGAGATTGTCATACGGCGTTTACACAAGGCGTACCTGATGAAGCGCATATCGGTGCATTTTATAAATCTGATACTTATATCTCGCATAGCGATACGCAAAAAGGTTTGTTTAATAAAACTTATCATAAAGTGCGCAATTATATGCTTGGGCGCAAACGGCGGCTTATTGAAAATTTACAGCCTACAATATCAGAAGAGCCAAAGCAACTTTTAGATATAGGTTGTGGTACAGGATACTTTTTAGATACAATGCGCAAAGGTGGCTGGAAGGTTAGCGGTATCGAGCCAGATGATGATGCACGCCATTTCGGAAAGCAAAATTTCAGCTTAGAAATAGACTCACCAGAAAAACTTAATGCGCTACCCAATGCTTCTTTTGAGGTCATTACACTTTGGCATGTGCTCGAGCATATCCATCGCATTCATGAATATATGCAACATATTCGTCGTTTGCTTACTGAAAAAGGAAAAGTCATTATTGCCGTGCCTAATTATAAAAGCAAGGACGCATATACTTACGGTGAAGATTGGGCTGGGTGGGACGTACCACGACACCTTTGGCATTTCTCTCCTTTAGCTATGCAAAATTTAGCCATAAAGCATGGTTTTGATATTTCTTATAAAGAGGCTATGCCCTTTGATCCATTTTATGTAGCCCTTTTAAGTGAAAAGTATCGCAAAAATGAACTTGCACCTTTGAGCGGCTTTTGGCGTGGTGCAATGAGCTTTCTCTCAGCACAAAAAAACGTAAATAACGCAAGTTCAATTATTTATGTCTTACAGCCTAATTGGAAATACTCACAAAACAACGAAAGAGACCAATAGAACCTCCCGATGGTTAGATTGATAATAAGTAGAATAGACTTTAGTCTGTTCATGCTCTCAGATACTTTATGCGGTTCGGAGGAACAGACAGCACGGAAAAAATTTGCTTTTTTGTAAAACCTTTTGTATTTTCAACTTGTAAGATAAAAGGTGTGCATACAGTATATTTATCAAAATACAATTATCTCAAAAATATGAGTGAACAAGAATTTAAAGAATGGGAAGCCGAAGTTGAACGAATAAGACAAAATAATATAGAACTCCTTAAAGAGTTTGAATTATGGTTAAAAAACAAAAAATTGGCTGAGAGTACCATAGAGCGACATACATCAAATATGGACTTTTTTATCAATGAATTTTTAGTCCGATATGAGCCGACAGAAGCACACAATGGTGCGCTACAAATTGGACTTTTCCTTGGTAGTTTTTTGATTAAGAAAACTTATTGGGGAAGTAAGTACTCCATTAAAGAAAATATTGCAAGTTTTAAAAAATTTTATACTTTTTTGTTTGAAAAGGGAAGTATATCTGCTGAATACTTAAACAAATTGAAACAGACCATTAAACATCAAAAAGAAGATTGGCTACAAGCCGTAGATGATTACTGGGACGAATCCGAAGCCTATTAAATTTCTCTTATATTTGCGTGGTGTCAGATACTCATCTCTGACACAAAAAAGGTTTTCTCAAAAACCTCGGAAGTGGTCGTGAGACCCGCCCGATGGTTAGTAAAAAAACTTTCCCAATTCGAACTTTTCAAAGCCTTTTGCGTTTTAAAAAAATAAGACATTTAAAATAGGTGGGGGGGCATTCTACATTACACTGCCTGCCGTGCCCACAACCTTGCTTACTTTATGTAGGTAGAGGTGTGCTTTTAGGGGAACTGATAATCGCTAACATGGATTTTAAATATAAAGAACATCATAAAAGACTTGAGGTAGAATGTCCGCCCAAAAACTATAAATCTTTTCGTATTAATGCCTATAGATGGGTATTTGAGGCTGGGGACGAAAGGAATTTTCAGACACAGTATGAAAAGTTTATGAAAAGATTTCCTAATCCTTCAAAGCCACCTAAAAGATATAACGATATTTCAGACCTTAAAAAGCGAGGAAAAAAAATGTGCGAAGATATGGCTTATTCTATGTATATCACAGCCGAGGAGGCTGAACATAGCTTTATATTCTTATCGGAAAGGTTTCCAAAAGCCGAATTTGGAAAACATATTGCCTTTGCAGAAATTACCGAAAAAGACGGAGTAAATAGCGAAATTGATAATAATGGACACTTTAACCACCACCCTTTTGAACCTGTTGATTACGAAAATCGTTTTCAAATCATAGCAAGTTTTATAAAATTATGAAAAAATTAAAGTGCATAAATATAAGTCGATTAGATTTTAACCCCAAAAAAATGGGCGACCTTATATATTATGAAGGTCCTCTACTTTCCCATTTTCAGGACGAAAACCAAAACGATACACATTTTTTTTACCGATGGGTTGATAATGACCAAAAAGCTAATCGTTGGCTCGTTTTCAAATCCTCAAACCAAGATTTGATAAAGTTTTTTAATAGCCAATTTTCAGAACTCGACCTAATTGCACAAAATAATACGCTTACTTTTTTAGATTTAGATGATAAGCTAAACCCAATGGGCATATACATGACTGCTTTTGAAGATGTGCCCGAAGACTATCTCCCTTCGCCAAAAACCTTCTTCGAGGCAAACAGATACGAACCTTATGCACTCGAGCTAAAAGCTAAATTGGAAGATGCTTTGCAGAAAGAAAATCTAATGCTACAACTTTTTGATAAAGTATTACATTTAGAAAAAGAACATAAAGAAAATGCAAAAATTTTATCTGAAATAAAGAAAATACTAAAAAAATCGCATATAACCAGTACGCTAAACGCCTAAAATTTTCAAAAAGGGTTTCTCAAAAACCTCGGAAGTGGTCGTGAGACCCGCCCGATGGTTAGATGAATACATTTTCCATAGCGTAGGTTTTGCAAACCCTACGCTATGGAAAAATTTTTAGAACCCACATTTCTGTCAGAAATTCAAAACTAAAAGTAAAAAAAATGTCAACAGAACTTACGCACATAAAACTCGTTCTACCACCTGATTATTTTGACAGTTCTTTTGATGTTGAAGAAGATTGGGATTCAGATTGCAATG
>JAFIER010000048.1 GCA_020832465.1 Bernardetiaceae bacterium | reverse complement strand
TCCGTAAACTCTCGTACGCCTACACTAAAGCGTCCTACACGAACCCACTCACTATCAACCTCTGACTGACGATACAAAGCATAACGCTCCGCATTGCCAGATGCACGCCAGCTCAAAAATATTGTACTCGTGTTCTCTGCTATCGCCGTGAAATTCGTTACAGGATCAACATCAGGAGGAGTACCAGCACCACCACCGCCACCAGTAGGCGGAGCAGCTTCAGTCGTAAATGACCATAAGCCGTCGGTAGCTAAATCAGTGATACTTGCAGCATCACCACCGCAAGTTTCTATCAAGCCAGCAGAGATAACTACATTATACTCGGTATTAAAATCTAAATCGCCGGGCAATAAAAACTCAATGCTATTAGTGCCAACGACAGTTACGTCAGCTTCAGTAAGCGTAAATGCCGCTACACCCGTGCCCACATTTTGAATCTCGATTGTACCTGTGCCTAAGGCAATAGGAAAATCATAAGTAGCGGTGAGGGTAGGAGATACTTCTACACCTGTAGCATTGTCTACAGGAACAACTGCCGTGAGGTTGCCTTCATAAGATGCGGAGGTTTCCCTTGTAATCAATACATTATCTACACGCCACCAGAAATCCCAACTACCAACATATCTAAAACGAACTCTTGCATTAGCCGAGCCACCTACAAAAGAGGTAATATCATATCCCACAAGCGCAGCCGATATAGTCCCAAAAGTAGTACCGACAGTGGTAGTACCACTTGCCACCAAAGACCAAGTAGTTCCTCCATTGTTTGAAGCTTCTATATTCCAAGAACTCGTTCCAAAAGCCCTAAACTGACTCAAAAACTGAAGATTGATAGTCCCACCTCCTGTAGCATCAAAAACAGGAGTCGTTAGAGAAGCATTCTGCGAACTGCCACTGCCATAAAAATCACTATTAAGCATAGCAAAAGGAGGAGTCATCTCGGGTGGTACGGCTGTACCACCTGGATTATCAAAGCGCCATATCTGTCCTGGTGTGCCCGTAGTTGTATTAGTCCATCCTGCAGGAGGAGTTGTACCTGTCGTGCCTGCAAAATTTTCATCAATCAATGTTATAAGAGATCCTAAAGCTCCCGTTTGAAATGTCCATTCCGTAGGGTCAGTGATACCTGCAAAGCCGTCGCCATCATCAAGTGCACCGTTGTCTATCAAAACATAGTAATCTTCGTTACACTCGAGTATCGTAGAAAATGGAAATGTTACTACACCAGCAGCTGTAATGGAAGCTGAATCCACTGGCACAGTAGCTACCAAAGTGCCATCTGCCTTATAAACCTCCAAGTTACCTGTACCTACGGTAACAGGCGTACTCTCAAAGTCTATGACTAAGGAACTCAAAATAGGAGATACGCCCGTAGCGCCTGGCTCTGGCGATATAATTTCGTAAGGGGCAGGAGGTATAGGCGCAGGTCTTATGATACGCGCTCTACCAAGCGTACTAGAACCACAAGCAGGCGGCCCCGAATCGTGTGAATAAAAACGATAAGTGCCCCCAGCAGTAAAAGTGTATTCTATTGGGCTAGGTCCCCAAGCAAGTGGCACACCCGCATTGTTTGTTATAGTAACATAACCAAAATGAGCACCAGGCGGCGTAGGATCATCTATTGATGTAGCTACAATAAATTGAAAAGTTGTACCTACAGCACCAGTAGTTACGTTGATAGGTGAATATTCCCCTCCCCAAGCACCTGTTACCTGTGAGGTAGTCGTTGGTGCCGTTAGCGAATGAGATCCCCAAGTGCCGTTAGGAGCTGTCGTACACTGCGCTTTAAGCCCATCACTCATCATCGCTCCCGTTCCGAGCCAGAGCGCAAGGCTGGCTAAGAGGGTAAACATTAAATTTAGTTTCAATTGTCTCATAATTTTTAAAAATGATTTTAAAATAACTTAGTACTAGATTTGATTAGCGCAGTAGTAGTATATGAGACATTAACACCTTTGATAGGCACTTTAGGTATCCTAAATAACATTTCTTAAAGAAATGTTATTTAGGATACCTAAGCGTGATAATGTTTATTATTTGTTATATTTTTTTGTATGTAGTATGAAGCGTTGCTTTATGTATTATACAACACCAAAGCAAATATACAAATCCAGTTTGGTAAAAACAACAAAAATCATAGTTATTTTACAAAAAAAATCTTAAGCCTTGTAAGTATCATTAGTTTTTTTTAGAATTTGCCAAATATTATATAAAAAATCAAAGCCTTAAATAAATCAAAGCACACAAAGCCATATTAAAACAAAATTAAATCTTGTTTTTTTTAGTCTTAAAAGTAATAGGCGTTAGGTATGATTTTTTTTCAGAAATATCACATCTAACGCCTAAGCGCAATAGATAGCCTTTATTGCACTACCCGAGCCTACTTTTTAAGTTTGATAACTTCAGCTTCTATGTTGGGATAGGCTTCTAAAATTCGGTTTGTAAAGCTCATCGTACCATGTGGAACGAGGAGAATAAACTTACCATTTCGGAGCTTTGCCATTGTCGAGAGCAGTGCCCATTTGTTTATGATTCGTTTTTTTTCTTGTTTGGCTTTTCGTCTCACAATTTCGATATAATGTTTGCAGGCTTCGGTTTTGGCAGTAAGTGCAGGTATAAACCCCTCCTCGCTACCTTTGCGGCGCAACATAGCAGGCTGCTGATAAGTTTCTATATTTTCAATATTGACTTTTAAATTTTTGAAGCCTTTTGATTCTAATAAATTTACAGCGGCTTTGAAAAGTGGATAATCTGTAAGAGGAGCTGTTTGTGGATTTGAAACGTTTGGCATAAGTACTTTGATTTTTTTGGTGGTTTAAGGTAAAAACAAATTTTCATAAAAAAGCCTCTTGTTTTATGGCTTAAATAAGAACATTATATCAGTAAAACGCATAAAAACCAAAAATAATTCCATTAAATATAAATATTAGATAATATTGTGTGTACGTCAAGTTAGTAAACCGACTTAGATAGTTTCATCATCAGCTATACTATATACTACTATAACATTTTTGCATAGGCTTAGAAGTAACATTTCTCAACGAAATATTATTTCTGGGCATATTTCTATACATTTTTATATTTTTGTTTGCACAATTCAATAGTTTGATGTATTTTAGCTATTAAGAGCAAATGGCACTGTCAGCACTGCTCATCCTCAATAAAGATTATCACGTTTAGGCATCATAAGACTACGCACAAAATTATGGCAAACCATACGATACAAAGTGGCGATACCCTTTGGGGAATTGCAAGGCAGTATAATATCTCGGTTGCGAGATTAAAAGAACTCAATGGGCTTACAGCTAGCTCCGTATTGAGCATTGGGCAGCAGCTTCGCATTGCTGATAGCACGCCTACGCCTCAACCGACGAGCCAACCCACACCTCAATATAGCCCTGAATATTATACCGTAGAAATTGGCGATTCACTTTTTAGTATTTCAAGGCGTTTTAATACCTCAGTGAATCACATCATGACTTGGAATAATATGGATAACCATGTGCTGAGCTTAGGGCAACGCCTTCGTGTAGCTGCTCCTCGCCAGAATGCAACGCCACCGCCGCCGCCACCGCCGCCACCGCCCGCTCCAGAGACTTACACCGTAGTGGCAGGCGATTCTCTTTTTAGAGTATCTCAAAAAACAGGTCTTTCTGTATCAGAGATTAAGCGTATCAATAATATGAGCGATGGATTTTTACGCATAGGTCAGGTGCTTTATCTCAAAGATACTGCTGTGCCTCAAAATGCACCGCCGCCCGAGCGTCAGCCCGAGAAAACGCCTTCTCCGCCCCCACCTCAAGAAGAGCGTGAAATTCGTTATACAGTACAAGCAGGCGATTCGCTCTATCGCATTGCTATGAATTATAATGTATCTGTTGCAGATTTAAAATCCCATAACAATTTGGGAAGCGCTGCTTTAAGCCTTGGGCAAGTATTGCTTATTCCGCCTAAGCGTAGCACAAGTAATAGTAGCACGAGCAGCTCTGGGGGCGGTAGCTCAACAACGACAAACCAAACGACAAGCCAGCCGACATCAAGTACCAATAGTACGAGTAGCTCAAGCTCTTCGGGCATGCAACGCTATACAGTTGCCAGGGGTGATAGTTTGTATTCTATCAGTCGTAGATTTTCAGTATCCGTAGAGCAAATTAAATCAGCGAATCAATTGGCAAGTGATAGTTTGAGTTTAGGACAGGTTTTGAATATTCCTTCTGCGGATTACAGACCGAGTTTTGTAGCACCTGTGGCGCATGCAGTAAGTACGCCGAGTGCCTCTGCTTTACGCGATATGATTGCACGGCGACGGGATATTGTTCAGCTCACTGAAACAAACGGACGCACGGTGATAGGCAATGGCATCAGCGCACCCGTAGGGCGTGGCGGTGCAAACCGCAGAGATGATGTAGAAAAAGTTCAGCGCAGGCTTATTCAGATGCAAATGATGGCGGGCAGTGCTGATTATTCTCAAATTCAACAAATGATTGCCGCTATTGAGCGTTTTCAGCAACGCCAGCGCATAGATTGGTGGACGGCAAACAAAGCCAATTTGCTATCGAGCCGTGCATTTACTCAGGGTTTGATAGCCCCTAATGATGCAAGTTTAGAAATTATCAGGGATTTATCTCAGTATGAAGTAGGTTTTGAGGATAGTAGTAGGCGTGCGCACAAAGCCAATTTTACAAACTTTGTACGCAGTGGTTTTACAGAATCCAAAGAGGGAATTTTGTACGCAGGCACAGCCATGCACGATATTCCACTTTCGTATTATCAGCAAGCGGGGCTATCTCGTACTTTTGCACGGGTGCTGCAATTTGTTTCTTCTAACGAAGGAAATTTCGATGCCGTCAATAGTTACGACAAAGCTGCTTTTTCTTTTGGTTTTATCCAGTTTGCGGGCGCAACGGGCAATGGTACGCTCCCCGATGCTATGGCATTTATCAAACACAGAGATCCTGAAACTTTCGAAAGATTTTTCGGACGCTTTGGCATAGATGTCGAGTACACCTACGACGAGCGTCGCAATCGCTATAGCCCAGCGCGCATGGTTGTTTTTTCTGAAAATGGTGAGCTTTTGCGCGATACGGCTGCCGAGGCAGAGCTTCGCCGTGATAAATTACTTACTGGTGTTTTTATACGTGCGGGTCATTATATTGAAGTTGCTCGTTTGCAAGTCTTAGCAGCATCGGCGTTTTATGTCGATGAGGCTCTAGCACGTCCTATAAGCCTTGATGTCAATGGTGTGCGTGTAGATAGGGGTAAAATTACAGATTTTATCCGCTCCGAAGCGGGTCTTGCCGTGCTTGTAGATATGTCCGTCAATCAGGGTGTGGGCGGTGCATCTCGCCTTTTCAAAAATTCTATCGAAGGCGTAGCCCGCCAAACAAACTTACGCACCCTTGCCCAGTTACAAAACATCGATGAGCGCAGAGTAATCCTACACATGAATCAAAATAATAGCGACTCACGCATCAAAAGCCGCACCGAAAAAGTACTGGCACAAGGGTTTAGTACGGCGAAATCTTGATAAGTATCTTGAACTTGAATTTTCTTGCTGGAAATGATATTGATGTTTTTTTAGCGCTGTAATAATCAAATATAATGAGTATGCAAAATAAATTTGGTGGCAAATGGACTTTAGAAAAAATAGATATTTTCTTGAAGTACGTACCTGCATATTTGAAAATAATGAATAAATACGCAGTTCAGCACAATTGGAAGTTACTATTTATCGATGGTTTTGCTGGTTCAGGTGGTATTATTCAAGAAGACAAGAAACTTACAACTTTGGAAGGGGTAGCCACAAGAGTGCTTAATATTCAAGAACCAAGAGGATTTGATTATTATAGATTTGTCGAAAAAGATAAAAACAAAGCCACCCTTTTGAGAAAAATTATAGCAAAACAATTTCCAAATTTATATCAAACTAAAGACAAAGTTAAAGTTTATCAAGACGATTTTAATCAGATAGCAACAGATCTAGTTCAGCATCTTCGTAAACCTCCTTATGAAAACAAAATCAAAACTTTAGCCTTTGTTGACCCTTTTGGCATGTCTGTCAATTGGTCTACAATTGAGCTATTTAAAAAGATGGCTATTGATATGTGGATTTTGATACCTACAGGTATGGGGGTAAATAGACTTCTCAAAAAAGATGGGGATATTAACGAATCTTGGATACAGAAGTTAGAGTTGTTCTTAGGTATGTCCGAAGAGGATATAAAGAGACATTTTTATACCTCTCATACTACAACAAACTTATTTGGAGAGGAAACCGTTATCAAAAAGCAAGAAAATGCTATTGGGATTGCGCACGAGTTATACACGAAAAGGTTAAATTCGGTGTTTACTCATATTTCAGATGCCTACGTAATGCGCAACTCACAAAATGCAATTTTATATCATTTTTTGTTGGCTTCAAATAACCCTACAGCCATCAAAATCGCGAATGATATTATTGGCAAAAGTATTTCAAAACTTTAAAGTATAGTATAAATGGCAAAATCAAGTATTGAATGGACAGAAGAAACATGGAATCCAACAACAGGTTGTGATAAAGTATCTACAGGCTGTAAGTTTTGCTATGCGGAAGTTATGTCAAAACGCTTGAAAGCTATGGGATTAGAAAAATATAAGTATGGATTTCAAGTACGCATGCATCAAGAAGAGTTAACACGCCCATATCGTTGGAAAAAATCTAAAATGGTTTTTGTCAATTCTATGAGCGATTTATTTCATGAAGATATTCCATTAGATTTTATAAAGCAAGTTTTCAAAGTAATGAATGAAAATCCTAAACATACATTTCAAGTTCTTACTAAGCGTGCTGAACGTTTAGAATCCCTCTCGCCTTTGCTCAACTGGACTCCTAACATTTGGATGGGGGTATCCGTTGAAAATCAAAAAGTAAGTTACAGGATAAATCATTTACAAAAAACTCACGCCTTTGTAAAGTTCTTATCATTAGAACCTCTAATAGGTCCGCTGACCGATTTAGATTTGATAGATATGAACTGGGTAATTGTAGGTGGCGAAAGTGGAAAAGGTAAAATACGTCCACTTCAAAAAGAATGGATAATCGACCTAAAAAATCAATGTCAAAGTGCTAAAGTGCCCTTCTTTTTCAAACAATGGGGAGGCAGCAACAAAAAGAAAGCAGGACGGCTGCTCAATGGCAAAGAATATAATGAAATGCCGTCAGTTGCTGTAAACGATACTCAACCCGTCGTTGAGATTTGAAGCCATTAAAAGACAACA
Source organism: Bernardetiaceae bacterium (assembly GCA_020832465.1). GTDB lineage: Bacteria > Bacteroidota > Bacteroidia > Cytophagales > Bernardetiaceae > JAFIER01. Next base: position 23,110 of record JAFIER010000048.1, on the reverse strand, counting down.
ATTGGATTTAATCAAATCATAATAGACATGAGAAATCTTACGCATAGTAAAGATATTGAGCAAATTGAGTATTTAGAAAATGAGTATGAACTCAAAAAGGCTTCCTTATGGGAGCATAAGTTGCGAGTTTTAAGTACTAAAAATCCATACTTCGTTCCACTTCGAAAAAAAATTAGAGGTTTAATTCGTACTACTTACGAAGATAAATATTGGTCAGATTTTGAACAAATCTCTGAAGCTCGTATAATAGCTTTAGAAAAGGCTGAGACTTTAGTAGAGGCAGAGCAACAATTTGTTCAACAAAGAAAAACGCATATTCTAACGAAACTTAAAGGCTTTGATATGACTAAGCAGAATTCAGCCACACTTTTAGGATACGCCGAAACTTATACTCTTGAGCTATTGCATGGCTTATCTTCTTTTGCTATAGAGAATTTAATCGTTCTACACAACATATTTGATATTGATTTAGCTCATCTGATTCCAACTTATTTACCTTTAAATATACAAGATCATACTACTGGACATTCTCCATATAGAAATGACATTTCTCAAAGAAATGTTATTTCTAAGCCCATTTTTGCATAGCGTGGGGTTTGCAAACCCCACGCTATGCAAAAATGTATAGTAGTATGATACAAGATAAAATAAAAAATGCCATCGAAAAGCTCAATAATCCTAAATTGAAACAAATTAAACCCGATTTGGCGTAAGTCTTCTACAAAGCGACTCCGCAAGAGCAATTAAAACTGATTTTGAGTTATAACAAAACGCCCCTTATATGGCATATAGCGATTACACATTATGGCAAATTGATGAAGATTTTAATAATTCAACTCGCAAGGTTTCGTTTTTTAAAAATATTTCAGCATTTTTGTAGTATATTATTGAGAAGTTCAAAGAAAATGAACACCATTATAAAACTTAGCATCAAAAATTATGAATCAAGATATAGTACGCATAGCACCTTCGGTATTGTCAGCAGATTTTGGTAACTTAGCCGCTGATATACACATGCTCAATCGCAGTGAAGCTGATTGGTTACATATTGACATTATGGACGGCGTTTTTGTGCCTAATATTTCGTTTGGTTTTCCTGTGTGCAAAGCCATTGCTACTGCCGCCGAGAAACCCTTAGATGTGCATCTGATGATTGTGCAGCCCGAGCGTTATGTCGAAGCGTTTGCTAAATTAGGTGCTTCGGTTATTTCTGTGCATTACGAGGTTTCAACGCATTTGCACCGCACTTTACATCAAATCAAAGATTTGGGGGTTAAAGCAGGGGTAGCACTCAATCCACACACTTCGGTATCGCTTTTAGAAGATGTAATTCAAGATGTGGACTTAGTATGTATGATGTCTGTTAATCCTGGCTTTGGCGGGCAAAAGTTTATTGCACAGACTTACGAAAAAGTAAGCCGTTTGAAAGAAATTATTTTGAAAAAAAATGCCAAAACCCTGATTGAAATTGACGGGGGCGTTACCTCTGCTAATGCTGCTGATTTAGTGGCTGCTGGTGCAGATGTACTTGTAGCGGGCAGTTTTGTATTTGGTGCTGAAAATCCTACAGCCACAATTCAAGACCTTCGCCGTATAGCTAATGATAAAAGTGTAATGGCTTAATACTCGTTTTACTACCCACTAAAAACAAAAATATGGCAAAATTAGAAAACACCTTCAAAGAACCAACCTCACAAGAGACTGAAAAAACAAGCTCTACTTGGCGGCTGCCAGATACAGATTTTAGTTTTGACGGCAATATTGTGTCTCGCTTTTTGCCTTATTTAATTTATGCTGCTTTTTTTGGTCTGATTTATATTGCCAATAGGCATTATACGGATAGGGTAGTGCGTGATGTAAGTCGTTTGCGCGTAGAGGTAGAGGAGTTGCGTATTGATTATACGAGCCTCAAATCAGAGCATATCAATGCAACGAAAAAGAATAAAATTGCTCAAAGGGTAAACCGTATTGGGCTTACAGAGGCTCAGTCTCCGTTTTTTTATATTTCAGATATTCCTCACTCCAAACCCTCATCAAAATAGAAGCGCAAGAAAGAAAATCGGAAAAGCGTAGAGGTTTCGTGAGGCGTTTGATTTTGCTTCGCGTACGTATCTCTTTTTGGCTTGTCGGGCTTTTAGCACTCGTCATGATGTATCGTATTGTACATATTCAATTTGTAGATGGCGATACTTGGCGTAGCCGTGCACGGGGCTTAGACAACCGCACCATAGAGGCTACTCGTGGGAATATTTATTCTGACAACGGAAGCCTTCTAGCCACCTCCTTGCCTTTTTATAGAGTAGCTATAGACCCTACCATTGCAGATAGCCTTGTATTTTATAGTGGAATAGACTCTTTGAGCATGCTCTTAGAGCGTTTTTATAAAGAAAAAAGTGCCGTGCAGTACCGCAAAGAGCTTGTTGAAGCAAGGCAAAAAAAGCGACTTTATAAAATCCTGAGTATGAAATATATCTCTCATAAAGACAAAAGAATCCTCGAGACCTATCCTATTTTGCGTGAAGGGCGTAGCGGTGGTGGTGTAATATTCGAAAAAATCAATCGGCGAACCCACCCCTATCCCAACTTAGCAAGACGTACCGTAGGTTTTATCTCGGAGGGCGATACAACAAAAGAACTTATTGGAAAAGGGCTCGAGTTTAGTTTTAATGAGCAACTCAGTGGTAGAGATGGGGAAGCCCTATATCAATTTATTGCAGGTGGATATTGGAAACCCGTACATGATGTCTCGAAAGTAAGACCTGAAAATGGCTTAGACGTACAAACTACCATTGATATCAACTTACAAGATACCATACACCGTGTATTAGACAAAAAATTACGCCAATACGACGCTGATTACGGCGTAGCGATTGTCATGGAGGTAGCTACAGGAGAGGTCAAGGCAATCGTAAATTTAGGAAAAAACAGCAAAGGAGAGTACACTGAAAACAATAACTACGCCGTCGGTAACTCTGGATTAGCCGAGCCTGGCTCAACTTTCAAACTGGCTTCTATGTTGGCTATTTTTGAAGAAACACAAGTCAAGCTCGATGATATTGTCCAGACGGGAAGCACGGGTGAATATAGCTTTTTTGATGATGCTGTTATGCGTGATATCGTGCCTTATGGTAAACTTACACTTCAAGAAGTATTTGAAAAATCATCAAATATCGGCACTTCGAGGCTTGTACATAAATATTTTAGAAAAGACCCAATGCGCTACGTCGAGCACCTTGCAAATTGGCATCTAACCTCTCCTATTGATTTTCAAATGGTCGGAGAGGCTGCACCTTTTATCAAAAAGCCTACAGATGCCTCTTGGAGCGGTAGCACACTGCCGTGGATGTCTATTGGTTATGAACTCAAAATATCGCCTATGCACATCTTGATGCTCTACAATGCCGTAGCAAACAATGGAAAAATGCTACAGCCTATTATCGTAAAGCGTGTACTGCGCGCCAATAAAACTGTTTTAGAATACGAGGCTAAGGTCTTAAACGCTCAAATAGCATCACCTCGCTCCATTGATATGGCAAAACAACTGCTCGAAGGAGTCGTTACGCAGGGCACGGCAAAAGCACTGAGCAAAGCAGATTATAAAATTGCAGGCAAAACAGGTACAGCAGAAAAAGTTATCAAAGGAAAATATACTGAAGACCATTATACTTCTTTTGTAGGCTATTTTCCCGCTGATGCACCTCGTTATTCCTGTATCGTAGTCGTAGATGACCCCAAAGATAAAAACGACCGCTACGCCTCACAAGTAGCTGCGCCTATTTTCAAAGATATTGCTGATATTGTATATAATAAGTTCATATACAAACCCATACCTACAAAAGCAGAGGCAGATAGTGCGATGTTGCGCCTACCCGTTATCAAAGCAGGGTTGCGCGATGAGTTAGATGTTTTATGCCAAAAATTTGGTATCCAGACCTTTACACAAACAGATAAAGACTGGGTACAGACAAAAGTACAAGGAGATACCGTCGTCTGGTTAGAAAATAACATTCAGCCCAAACTCGTACCTAATGTAATAGGTATGCGCTTGCGCGATGCTATTTTTATACTCGAGAATGCGGGGCTTAAAGTCAGTTATAAAGGCAAAGGGCGTATCAAAGCACAATCGCTGAGCCCTAATACAGCCTTCAAAAAAGGTAGCCCTATTCTTTTGCGATTAGAATAAATGCTTTATATCCAAAGGATTAACAATTCAACGAAATACTTAGAACTAACATAGGTATCAAGCACTAACAGTTTTTTGAAAAATGTTAGTGCTGAAATTATCTAAGTCGTTTGAGCAACTTGACTTACACTTTTTTTTTGCAGTGCGAAATAATTTCTATTTTTTTTATTATTTTTTAGCTTAAATTTTCTAAATCAAAAAACTTATAGCATCTTTGCACTCAAGTTTTACAAAACTGATTATCATTAAAAAATCTATTAACACTAATTGTAATTATTATGAGAATTATACCAATGCTTCTCTTGAGCCTATTTTTAGGACTTAGCGCTTGCGGTGGCGGCGAATCATCTTCAACAGAAACAAAAGAAGAAACAGAAACTCCTGTAGACGCTACTGACAACGCAGAAGAAATGATTCAAGAAGAGAATCAAAATGAACTCGACTCTGGTAGCATGAACACTGAAGAGCCTGCTACCGACGAAAGCAACGAAGAAGAAGCTACTGAAGAGTAAGCTAAGTAATTTTTTTCAATGCTTTTAAATTCTTAAATGTGTATTTTCTTGTAAATTGCCTTTAAATGTACTAAATTGCGGGCGATGGAAAATTTTGTAGTATCAGCTCGTAAATATAGACCCTCTACATTTGAAGCGGTCATTGGGCAATCTCACATTACGGATACACTAAAGAATGCGATTAAGTCTAATCAATTAGCGCAAGCATTCTTATTCTGCGGTCCAAGAGGCGTAGGTAAGACTACCTGTGCGCGTATATTGGCAAAGACTATAAACTGCTTAAATCTCACACCAGATTGCGAGCCTTGCAACGCTTGTACATCTTGTGTGAGTTTTAACAAAGGTAGTTCGCTTAATATCAGCGAACTCGATGCTGCCTCCAACAACTCCGTAGATGATATTAGAAGTCTTGTCGAACAAGTCAGATATCCCCCACAAGGCGGAAAGCGAAAAGTATATATCATAGATGAGGTGCACATGCTATCTAATCAAGCATTTAATGCCTTTCTCAAAACACTTGAGGAGCCACCCTCCTATGCCATATTTATTTTAGCTACAACAGAAAAACATAAAATCATACCCACGATTCTCTCGCGCTGTCAAATTTTTGACTTTAATCGCATTCAAGTAAAGGATATTGCCCTGCACTTGGGAAGCATTGCGCAAAAAGAAGACGTAAAAGCCGATGCCGAAGCACTAAACCTCATCTCACGAAAAGCAGATGGAGCACTACGCGATGCCCTTTCTCTTTTTGATTTGATGGTAACCTTCTCAACTGATAGGCACGTAAGCTATGAACGTGTAGTCGAAAACCTACATATACTTGACTATGACTACTACTTCAGACTTATAGATGCATTTGCAAATGAAAATAGAAGCGAAGCATTGCTTATTTTTGATGAAATTTTGAGAAAAGGTTTTGATGCACACAACTTCCTCCTCGGCCTTTGTGAGCATATTAGAGATTTGCTCATGTGCAAAGACGAACCCACACTCAAACTATTAGAAGTTTCAGATGAAATCAGAGAAAAGTACAAAGCACAAGCCAACCAAACCAGTACCAGATTTCTTATCTCGGCACTCACTATGGCAGGCGAATCTGAAATGGGGTTTAAAGCAAGCAAAAACGCACGCTTACACGTAGAGCTACTCCTACTCAAGCTCACACACCTAAACTCCGCCTTCGGACTGCGAACCCTCGTCGAACAGCTCAAGACAATGCCACAAACAGCATCGTTAGCAGAAGATCATACAAAAAAAAAAGTTTAGCCTCAACCCAAACACAGCATAGCACAAATAGTGGATTCCAACGCACAAAACAAGTAGCTACAAAGCTCAAAGAAATTCCGAAAAATAGTGTACATGACGATGAAAAAACAGATCAAGAGGACACTAAAAATGAAATTAACAATAGCCAAACCACTAATACGGCTGATATAGGAGTACCACCGCAACCCCTACAAAAAGATAATCTGCTCAAGATGTGGAAGCATTATTTTACGCAACCCCACTTGAGCGTAAGGCTATCTACATTGCAACATATACCGCTCGATGTAAAGCAACCTTATACTATCGTAGCTAAAGCCAAAAATCAAATTGCCATAGAAGCCCTCGAGGAAGAGAAAATCAAACTCATGGATTTCCTAAGAGAAAATTTAAAAAATCCACACCTCGAACTCGAAATTATACTCAAGCCCGAAAAACCAAAAACACCCAAAAAGGTCTATACACCAGAAGAACAACTCGAAAAACTTAGTCAAGAATATCCCGTAATACAAGAACTCAAGCAAAGATTAGACTTAGATGCCATTTAAAAATTCTATAAAATTTGAAACTCTTTACGCCCGAACAAACCGCTAGCGAACGCATTACTTATTTTGCAGATATTATTATCCCCGTATCGCTACCCCAACTTTTTACTTATCGTGTGCCCTACGAACTCAATGATTTTGTACAGGTAGGCGCAAGAGTAGTTGTGCCTTTTGGCAAAAGAAGAGTGCTCACTGGCATAATTTCTAAGTTGCATCAAACACCGCCAACGAATTATAAAGTCAAATACGTCCTCGAACTCCTCGAAGACGAACCAAGTATATACCCACAGCAACTCAAACTTTGGGAATGGATAGCCGAGTATTACATCTGCACCATAGGTGAAGTCATGAACGCAGCACTACCCTCTGGACTCAAGCTCAGCAGTACGAGTAAAATACAAATGAATCCTGACTTTCGTTTTAATAAAAACGACCCAAAACTCAAACCCAAAGAGGTACAGTTTTTACAAATTTTAGAAAATGCCCACAGTCTGAGCTATGAAGATGCTGCCGAATCGCTCAAACAAAAAAGTATATACAACATCATCAAAGAACTCATCGAGAAAAAAGCCGTTATTATATACGAAGAAGTACAAGAAAAATACAGACCCAAAACCGAAAAGCGCATTCGCCTACAAAAAAAATACTTAACGCACTCTGCCTTAGAGGCCTTATTCGAATCCTTTGCAGAAACAAAAACCCGTGCTAAGCAAGAACGACTTCTCTTAAAATATGTAAGTGAAGTGCCTGTTTATCAAGATATAAGTAGCAATCAAAAAGGCATCAACCGCGACGATTTGCTGCGCTCCGAAGGCAAAGAGACCCTCTCGCCCTCCTCGCTCAAGACGATGATTAAAAACGGAATTTTCGAAGAGTTTTCTGAAAAAATACCGCGTTTTAAAATAGATAAAAATGAGGTTGCCCAATCCATTACATTAGCCGATTTTCAAGAAAAAGCTGTCGCAGAAGTAATGGATTACTTTTCTGAAAAAGAAACCGTATTGCTACACGGCATCACGGGCAGTGGCAAAACCGAGATTTATATTTCGCTCATAGAGCAAGTGCTGGGCGGTGGCTCGCAAGTGCTACTCATGCTCCCCGAGATTGCGCTCACCACGCAAATTGTCGCCCGTATGAAAAAAGTTTTTGGCAATCGTATGGGCATTTATCACTCTCGCTTTTCGGATAACGAAAGAGTGGAAGTCTGGCAAGGTGTGCGCGATGGAAATATAGATTTTGTTGTGGGCGTGCGCTCTGCCATTTTTTTGCCTTTTGATAACTTAGGGCTTATTATCGTGGACGAAGAGCACGACGCTTCTTACAAGCAATACGACCCCGCCCCCCGCTATAATGCCCGCGATTTGGCACTTGTGCAAAGTCGTATTCAGCACGCTAAAGTGCTACTTGGCTCGGCTACGCCCTCCATAGAAAGTTATTATTTGGCAAAAAAAGGCCAATATGGCTTAGTGAGCGTAAATCAGCGTTTTGGCACAGCTACACTGCCCGAAATCGTACTTGTCAATACTAAAAATGCAAAAAAAGATAATCGCATGCGTTCCGTTTTTGCTCCAGAGCTTATCGATGCCATGCAAAGAGTTATTGCCCAAAAGGAACAGGTTATTTTATTTCAAAATAGAAGGGGATACTCCCCTTATTTGAGCTGCGAAACCTGTGGCTGGATTCCTAAATGCGAAAACTGTGCGGTAAGTCTGACTTATCACCTGAACAACAATGAAGTCCGCTGCCACTATTGCGGCTATACACAAAAATCGCCCAATCTTTGTGTTTCTTGTGGAAGTAGCGATATAAAATCCGTAGGTTTTGGTACAGAAAAAATCGAGGACGACTTGAAGTTGCTCATTCCTACAGCACGTATTTTGCGTATGGATAAGGATACTACCCGTAGCAAAACAGCTTACGGACGCATTATCGAGAGCTTTGAGAGTGGTAGCATCGATATTTTGATTGGTACGCAAATGGTGAGCAAAGGTCTGGATTTTAAAAATGTATCCCTTGTCGGTGTATTTGATACGGATAGAACCCTACATTTTCCTGATTTTAGAGCTTTTGAACGTACTTTTCAACTCGTTACGCAGGTGAGCGGCAGGGCGGGAAGGGGCGATAAAAAAGGACTTGTACTGATCCAAACTGCAAATCCGGAGCAACCTATTTTAGGAAAAATCGTACGCAATGATTATATTGATTTTTACCTCGAGGAAATTCGTGAACGCGAATCCTACGGATACCCCCCTTTTACGCGTCTTATAAAAATCATTACACAGCACGAAGAGCAGGGGCGCAGCGCAGAAGCTGCTGCCGCACTTGCTCCCCTACTCCGTGAAAAATTAGGTGAAAGCAGAGTATTAGGCCCCCAAGAACCTATTATTGCCAAAATTCGAAACCGATATTTACAAGAAATTATCATCAAGCTCGAGCGCAATAAAATTAACCTCAAGGCTGTCAAAGAATTTATTAAATCTCAGGTAGAGGTTGTAGCACAAAAAAAGGTATATCAAAAAGTACGTTTTGTGATTGATGTCGATTTTGTGTAATGATTAGTTTTTTATCATCATACCTACGACATAGACATTGCTTGCTTTAAAAGCGTTGTAACACTCGCATTGCTAAGAGCGCTGTGCGTGCTCTCTTATTGGTAAATGCCTATCAGTATGGTGATTTATAATCCTGCTTGCAACAAAAATAAAAGTATGCCTTTCAAAACTTATTGTTTTTGATGTAAGCAGCAAACACGGTAAGGGAAGGGTTTAGATTTTAGCGATTCTGAAGGCTATATTAAGCAATGTGCATTTTTTTCTTATTTTTTCCTTATCTTTGTTTTCTATTGGGAAAAGAGGCTTTACAAGCTACTTTTCTTTTATACACCCTCTCTTTACTTCGGAGGATTTAATTTGATACAAGACAGATGGGCTACTATCCATTGTTTTTTCAGAAAAACATACTACAAAAAAAGATTATGGAATCATTAATCTGCATTGATGGCGTGGTGGGCGCGGGCAAGACCACCTTAGGAGATATTTTGTGCCAGGAGCTTGGCTTTCATTTTTTTGAAGAGCCTGTGGATAATAATCCGCTTTTAGCTAAATTTTACCACGACCAGCAACGCTATAGTTTTTCTATGCAGGTATATTTTCTCAACAAACGCTTTCGCATGCTCAAGCAAGCAAGTGCACTTTCGGAAACGTGCCTGATGGATAGAAGCATATATGGCGATGTTATTTTTGCACGTTTGCTGATGCTTCAAGGCAAAATGTCTGCAGAGGAGTTTGACCTTTACGAGGAGTTGCTTTTCAATATGCTCGAGCATGTGATGCGTCCGCGGTTAATGGTTTATCTCAAAATAGATGTTGATGCAGCCATTTCTCGGATTCAATCTCGTGGGCGTGATTTTGAGCAGCAAGTGCCACGTGAGTATTGGGAACTTTTGAATCAAGAATATGAAAAATATTTTGATTCTTATAATTTTTCAGACTTATTGGTCATTGATGTAAACGATATTGATGTGCGTAAGCCGGGTGCGGCGCGCAGCCTTGTCATAGATAAAATTACAGAACGTTTGGCTATGCCCTTAGCCAATTTGTAGTTGCATAACTTCAACAAAGTTTTGAGTTTTTTCAAATTGAGTCTAAAAAACACTACTTAGATTTTGAAAAAAAGATTTTTTGATATAATGAAAGTACATTTTATAGGTATAGGTGGTAGTGTAATGCACAATTTAGCTATTGCATTACACCACAAAAACTATCAAGTAACTGGCTCCGATGATGCCATTTATGACCCTTCGCATAGTCGCCTTGAGGCTGCTGGCTTGCTGCCTGAAGCTGAAGGCTGGCAACCACAGCTCATTCATAAAGACCTTGATGCTGTTATAGTCGGTATGCATGCACGCCGGGATAATCCAGAACTTCTCGTGGCGCAATCCTTAGGCGTTCCGACCTATTCCTATCCTGAATGGATTTATAAACAGACGGAGCACAAAGAACGCATCGTTATTGCAGGAAGTCATGGAAAAACAACCATTACAGCTATGATCATGCACGTGCTCAATCGCCAGCAATACTTGTTTGATTATTTAATCGGTGCTTATGTGGAAGGTTTTGATACTACAGTACAGCTCAGCGACCGCTCCGCCGTACTGCTTGCCGAGGGTGATGAATATTTTTCCTCTCCCTTAGACCCCGTTCCTAAGTTTTTGCATTATAAGCATCACATAGGCGTTATTAGCGGTATTGCTTGGGATCATGCCAATATTTATCCTAATCCTCAGGACTATACAGCACAGTTTAAACTTTTTGCAGAGCAATCGGTAAAGGCAGGTGCATTAATTTATAACGCAGAAGACCCCGCTGTCTTGAAAATTATAGAGCATAATACTAAAATCAGAGAAGATGTAGTTTTGATTCCTTATCGCACACATGAGCATTTTGTCAAAGACAACAAAACCTATTTGCGGACCTCACTTGGAGAGATAGAAATTGCTGTTTTTGGTTTACATAATATGGCAAATTTGAGTGCTGCAAAAGCTGTATGTGCACGTTTGGGTATTGTAGAGAGTCAGTTTTATGATGCTATTCGCTCGTTTAAAGGGGCTTCACAGCGTCTCGAGCTTATTGGAGAGTCTGATTCAACGTGCATTTTTAAAGATTTTGCCCATGCACCTTCTAAATTGGAAGCCACAACAGAAGCCGTAAAAAAACAATATCCTATGCGCAAACTCACGGCTTGCATCGAGTTGCATACTTTTAGTAGCTTAGACAAAAACTTTATCGCAAATTATGCCAATACAATGCGCCATGCCGACGAGGCTATTGTCTATTACAATCCTAACCTTGTAAAACGCAAAAACCTTGAGCCTATAAGCGAGCAAGAAATCAAAAATGCTTTTAATAGGCAAGATTTAAAGGTTTTTACCGAAATCAAAAACTTAGAAAAAATGCTTTTACAAAGCCAATGGCAAGACCGTAACCTGCTACTCATGTCATCTGGCAACTTAGCAGGATTAGATTTAGCACAGCTAAGCGACCGCATTCTTAAAGATTAAAACAAAAACACTGGTCGATATTTTTTTCAAGTCCGTTTTTTTGTGTATATTTAAAATTGCATAGTCATACCACTATACATTTTTCCATAGCTTTGGGTTTGCAAACCCCAAGCTATGGAAAAATGAGCTTAGAAATAACATTTCTCAAAGAAATGTTATTTCTGGCTAACGATTTCTGACCGGCGAATGTATGGTAGTATGATCAAAAACTATTAGCACGCATTTGTAAAGCTAATTCATAACTACCAAAACGTGTAGCTTAACAAAAAACATTAACAGACATGCGCTTACATGGGGCTTATAGATAAAAAAAATACACAAATCTTGCTCATAGGAGTCAGCGAATATCAAGACGAAGAATTGCACAGCCTACCAGCTGCGGTACGTAATTTGGACGTGCTCGAAGATATTTTTGTTTCTGATACTATAGGTGCTGCCCAAGAAAATGTACGCACACTCAAAAATCCTAAAACAGCACAGGAGGTCTTGCAAGCCATACATGAAGCGGCCAAGCAAGCCCGCAAAAGTCTTGTTATTTATTATGCTGGGCATGGCGTATTAGACCAAGATTTTAATCTTTTTCTCACCGCAGAGCAATCAGCCGTTGAAACTATTATTTTTTCGGGGATTCCCTTAGAGCAAATTAATAAACTAATTCGCAATGAGCGGCTTTCGGTTATTTTTATCCTTGATTGTTGCTTTAGCGAACGAGCTTTCGAAACTTTTCGCAAGACGAACTACTATGTTATGGCTTCCTCGAAGCGCAATGTACCGAGTAAGTATCCAGAGGAAGAGCTTTTCTCAGCATTTACCCAAGAGTTTATCCATGTCCTTGAGCAAGGAGCGGATTTACGTAAAAATCACCTTACCTTACGCGATATTTATTTACAAATAAAGCGCAATCTTTTAGATAAAGGATTTCCAGAGCCGCGCCAAATCAATACAAATGTTGTACAGGAAGAAATTTTTGCGCAAAATAAATTCGACCAACTTATTACTGCCACCGAGCTCAATAAGCGCATTATTACACCTGTTTTTTTTGCTTTACAGCAATATCGAGACCTACCCGATGTCATTGAAGCAGGTAATGATTTAGGATTTACGGGCGAGTGGACAAGCTATTTCGAGGACGAAGACCCCAACTATGGGGAAAGTTTGCAAGTTACAGAACGTGCCAATCAGATTATACGATACTCTCCCCCACCGCTTGCAGAGTCGCTCAAAAGGCTTTTTGCACCTTCTTTGCAAGCAAAAGCTGATAATACATTTCGGTTACGCCATATTTTGGAGTGTTACTTTTCGCTCTCACAGTTTACGGCTTATGTATTGCTTGCCCAACTCTGGGACGAGTGCGCCCGAGTGCAAAATATCAAACTACCAGACGATTTTTCAGCTGTTTTTGCCCGTTTTGATACGCCAAAACCAAGCGATTTTATACGTATCGTACGTAGCATTACACAATTTTTTGCCCAGCAGGGCATCAATCCTTATGTATCGGAGTTGAGCACATGGTCTCAAAATCTTATGGGTAGCACTGCCTTAGCGCAAGCTATAGATTTTTTGGAAGATGTAGCCAGTGTAAAATGGAATGAAAAAACAAATGATGAGATTAAAAAAAGTTGCTATGATGCCGAGCGCGCACTCACCGTACTGCTCGAGGCTTCTGCCTTTTGGGCAGCTTACGAAATGGCTTCTATTCGCAATATTTTGCTTTTTAAAGCCAAAAACACAGAACCCAAATTTTTGCATCTACTCAACCATATCAGAAATGATGCAAATGACTCGGCAAACCTCAAAACAGAAGAAAATACATTCTATACCGATAGCCATGCCGTGCTATTGCTCAAACAAACTGAACTTAGAAAAGAAGATTTTCTAAACCTCTCGCCCCTTATCATAGACCGCAATGCCTTTACAAGAAGCACGATTCCAAGCCTATATTGGTACGAAAAAAAGCAAGAAACAGCCGAAGGATACCTATACAAGCCCGTAAATGGTTTAGGGTTAAAATCCGAACCCTTAGCTTCCAAACACGGTGAAATGAGGTGGGCAGAGCAGTTTGAAAACTTTTTGCGCGCGCTAAGAAAAAACTAATAAGCTGTTTTTAAAATCAAGATGCACTCAAAAAATGGCTCTACACAAGCGTTTACTCCGGATTACGCTCGTCTAAAAAATTTTTAATCAACTCCTCAACTCGCTCTGGTAGCATTTGTAATTGCAACGCTATTTCAGATACCGACTTACTTTGAGCGTATAAAAGTTTGACAGCTTGCAATTCAAAAAACTCACGCATACGTTGCTCTTTTTCGCGCATACGTTGCTCTTCTTCACGCTTGCGTTTCTCCTCCTGAAGCATGCGTTGCTCTTCTTCGCGCATACGCTTCTCTTCCTGAAGCATACGTTGCTCTTCTTCGCGCAAAAGTACCTCTTGCTGATAGTACTCTTTGAACTGTAGTAGCTCATGTAGCTCATCGTATATCGTATCTAACTCCTCCATTTGTTTTCTAATTTGGGGTAATTCACTCGCTTTTTTAAGACAGCGCAATAATAGATCAAACTTTTTAGGTATTGTTTTAGCATCTAATTCTAACAAGTAACGATTGTCTTGCTTCTTATTTTCTTGGTCAAATATGCTGAGAAGCTGCTCTACTTCGGTGCGCCTCCGCCCCGATAATGCGGGTATGGATATAATAAAACTCTTATGGGTTAAGCTCTCTACAAAATAATCAGATGCGCCCTCTATTACCTTCTGCGTGCCACAATCGTACAAAATATTATCAATTTTCAGGACAGCTACATCTTTGATTACGGGCAGCCCATTGCCCAATATATAAATAGCGATGATAGGAATACCCACTTTTTTAGGGTGCTTCAAATTTGTGCCAAGCGGATAAAAAGCATTTTTATCGGCATAAAGACCGCTCAGGTACTTGCGAAAACGCATTATATCATTAGGCAAGCTCTCTTTTTGTATTTCTATCATAACCGTTTTTTCGCCTGATTCAGTTCGTATTCGTGCCAGAAAATCTAAGCGAAACAAACTTAAATGCAATACTCTTTGTAGCGATAGTGGCAGTTTGGCTAACTTTGCGAGGTCTTCGTCGGATATATAGTCTTCTGCTTTTTCTTGTGGTTTGAGCTCGATATCCAAAACGGTATAGCCAATAATAGTTTCTATAAAAAGCTTGGCTGCACTCAAATCTGCAAGTAAATATTTGAAAACTACGTCATAAATTGGATTAGCTATTTCTATTTTCATGGTGATAAGCTCATCTTAAAGTTAAAGCACCATCAGCCTGCCACAAACTTTTGCCAAGCTGCTTGTGCAATTTTGTCTGTGAGGGCATTGATATAATATGCTCCCATGACAGGGTCTGCGGTTTTGTCTATATGCGATTCTTCTTTCAGGATTGTCGAGACATTGCGTGCAATGCGCGCTGAAAATACTTTCGAATCTATCTGCCCCAAATCATGAGGGAGTACAGTAAGTGCATCGGCTAGTCCTAAGACGGCAGAGAGTGCTTGTGTTGTATTGCTTATAAGGTTTGTATAAGGATCTTTATCCGCAATTTGCTGCGCATCGGGCTGTGTAAATGCGTGAATAGATAAAGTTATCTGCTTTTGGCAAAGACTCTGCCCGAGCTCGTCGGCTAATAAACGCAAAGCACGCAAGCAAGCCATTTGCACGAAAAAACTATTTCCCATATTCACAACAAATTCAAAACTCGGTTTGGGCTGCTCGAGATAGCTACTACCCTTGAGCTGCTCAATGCTATCTGCCAACTGCTGCAAACCCTTGGCTATAATATTTGCTGCATTTTGAGGTGTTATGGCCTCTGTTTCGTATATAACCTGCTCTGCAAAGCCTTCCATGGCTAATAAAGTTAGGTGGCTTGGCACTTGCTGCGATGGCATAAACCAAGCCCCTTTTAGTTTTTCATTTTGCGTGCTTTGTTTTTTAACAAATTCGCCAAAACTTTCTTTTATTTTTTGTTGCTGCGCCTCTGCGATAAAACTTACTCTGCAGTAGGGCAATGCAATATCAGCGAGGAGTTGCTGCATATCTATGGCTTTGCAGGCTCTGATATCAAAAACAATTCCCTCGGCACCGTTATTAAGTGCTAAGAGTGCTTCGCTATTGGCTTTTGCCTCTTTTTCTACTTTGATAAGCGGCTGGTTATACCAAACACGGGCTGCAAAAGTTTCAGTTTTTGCCGATGCTTCTGCTTGTGCCCAGCGATCTATATAACTAAAAGCATCGCTATCCGACTTATCAAAATAAGCATCAATCGCTTGCCCTTCGGCAAAATTCCAAACTAAATTGGCTTCATAGGCTGAGCCTTTCAACATTTTGAGGGCTGCTTCTTTCCATTGGTTTTTATTTGCTGTGTCAAATTCTGAAAAAATCATAATCTAAGTATAAGTATTGATAAATTGAGCTTGTGCTTTTGAAAATTAGAATTTAGTGGCACGCATACCACTGAGTGCAAAGCGAATATAATGATAAAAATTAAGGTAAGCAAAAAATCTTGCTTTTTTTCATTTTATGCTTCTTGCAACTCCCAGCGTCCTTCTCTTGATACTTTTATCATATTTGTTGCGTGCAACTCCCTTAGCGCTTCTTTAAATACAGCTTCCGATACAGGCGAAACTGCCTCGAGTAGGGATTCGCTTCGGTAAGCCTGTGTCTGAAGTAAGTGTAGGATTCGCTGCCTTATGGGTTCTTTTTCGCTTTCAGAAGGCTGTTTTTTTCCTTTTCGTTTAGCGATGCAAATATCGCATACGCCGCAAGTCGGAGCATCGTGCTCTCCAAAGTAAGCTAACAAAAGCTGTGTACGGCAGATTTGTGTGTGCGTGGCATAATGTATGGCTTTCTGCCCCCTATGTAGTGCACCTTTTCGCCGTTCTTCTAAAAGTTGCCTATCTAATGGCAAATCGGCTGCTGCATAGCGTGCGGATAAAAAACTAAGCTGTGGTCGGTTCTTTTGCTCTTCATAAATGCACACTCCTTGCTCGCTTAAAAATCTAATTTGCTTGATGACCTCAGTCTTTGGTTTTTGTATGATTTCCGAAATTTTATCTTCTGAAATGCGTACCAAGTTATCTAAAATTTTTCCTCCGTGCATACGCATGATAGTTTTGATAAGTAAGTCGTAGTTGGGATATCGAATTTGAAAATCGTATAAATCATACTTAGAGAACTTGATTTGCAAACGTGAGGGTTTATAAAAAGCTTCGCTGAGCTGTATAAATCCCTGCTCTTCAAGTCGTTTGATAGCATAATAAGTGGTAGCGGGTGGCAAGCCGAAGTTTTTACAAAAATCAGCGACATTAAAATCATAGGATTCAGCAGAGTGGCTACCTACTGCAATTTTAAAATAATTGGCTAAGGCTTGATAGACACGCCCTAATTCTTGTAAAGAGGGGTAAGAAGCAGCGATATTTTTTTCTAAATCTCGAATATCATTTTGGTCATAGAGGAGCACGGCATAGGCTTTTTTCTCGTCTCTCCCCGCCCTACCAGCCTCTTGAAAATAAGCTTCGAGCGTATCGGGGATATCCAAATGTACGACGGTGCGCACGTCGGGTTTATCTATTCCCATACCAAAAGCATTAGTAGCGACAATGACACGAGTTTTGTTAGCAATCCACTCTTCTTGTACGATATTACGCTGTTGAAAACCTAAACCTGCGTGGTAATAATCAGCAGAAATGCCACAATCACGTAGCCATTTAGCAATACTTTGAGTACGCAAACGACTTCTGACATAGACTACGGAAGTACCTTTGACATTACGCAAAATTTGAAGGAGCTTTTTGCCTTTGTCTTCCTCTTCGAAGCAGGAATAAGATAAATTTGAGCGTGCAAAACTCTTGACAAAAACGTTGTGGTTTTCTCTAAATTTGAGTTTATCTATAATATCCTCACGCACTTCTAAGGTGGCTGTAGCTGTGAGCGCAATGCAGGGGATTTGCTCGCCTATTAGCGGTCTTATTTCTGCAATTTGTAGGTAATGAGGTCGGAAGTCGTAGCCCCATTGTGCAATACAGTGCGACTCATCTACGGCAAGCAATCCGACTTTCATATTTTTGAGCCTTTGCCTAAATGCTTGCGACTGAATACGCTCTGGCGATACATACAAAAACTTGAGCGAGCCGGCTTGTGCAGCATCTAAGGCAGCATCAGTCTCGAGTCTGCTCATTCCTGTAAAGATTGCTTCGGCGCGAATATGCCGTTTTTTGAGTTGAAATACTTGGTCTTTCATCAAAGCAATAAGGGGAGATATAACTAAACACACACCTTCTCGTACAAGTCCGGGCACTTGAAAACACAAAGATTTTCCGCCACCTGTGGGCAAAAGTGCAAGCGTATCGTATCCATCTACGGCAGATTGTATAATATCTTCCTGCAAAGGACGGAATTTATCATAGCCCCAATATTTTTTTAAGACCTCTCGTAGCATAGTTATTTTGTAATGAGCAAGCTCTTTTGATTTTGAGCGATTAGCCACAGCATTTAGGTTCGCTTTATTATTATTCCGAAGTAATCATTGAGGGTCTTAGCGCACGCGCAAGTTTAGAAATAGGCATGGATTGTAACCATACTTTTCCAGTGCCTTTTAGCGTTGTAAGAAATAAGCCCTCTCCCCCCCAAAGCATAGATTTAAGATTTCCAGCAGGCTCTACATCGAAATCAATTCCCTGCTCAAAGCCTACTACTGAGCCTGTATCTACACGCAGGGTTTCATTATGGAGTGTACGCTCCACGACTGTGCCTCCAGCGTGAATAAAGGCTATCCCGTTGCCCTCTAATTTTTGAAGGATAAAGCCCTCACCGCCAAAAAAACCTGCACCTAAACGGCGGCTAAATTGTATAGAGATTTTTGTACCTAAAACAGCACAAAGGAAGGCATCTTTCTGTACGACAATCGTATTATCCGAAAGGGTTGATAAATCTATAGGCAATACAGTACCTGGAAAAGGTGCACCAAAAGCGACCTGTGCTTTTACCTTAGCCTCATTACTAAAATGCGTCATAAATAGCGATTCTCCTGTGAGCACACGCGAACCAGCGGATATCAATTTGCCCAAAAATCCTTGATTAGCTTCTGCGCCATCGCCCATTTTGGTTTCAAACTTAATACCTTCTGTCATATAAAGCATTGCGCCAGCTTCTGCAATGACGGTTCTGTTCGGCTCGAGTTCTATTTCTACAATTTGAATATCGCTACCAATAATGCGGTAATTAATTTGATTTGAATTTATCATAAGCATTGCATACAATTAAGGTGATAGCTTACATAGGGGAATGTCTTTGCCCACGTTTAGCTTTTTGTCAAAGAAAAAACAGGTTTGATAATAGCAATATACAGAATTACTCAGAAAAAATAAAAATTTAGCACTAACAGTTTAAAAAAAACCGTTAGTGCTATGGATAATTAACTACTCTTCGCCTACTTTTTGCTTTTTCTTTTTTACATCTTCTTTTACTTCTGAGGGTTTGGCATCTATAGGCTCAACTTTATATCCTTGCTTTCGCAAAAGTTCAATTACACCTTCCTCACCCGCTAAATGGGCAGCACCTATGCCTACAAAATAAGATTTATCGGCTTTATTTTCTTGTAAAGCTTTGCCAAGGCGTTCAGCCATGCGGTGGTTTCGTATGCTCAAAAGTTCACCACTTGCTTTTGCCGAGAGAGAGCTTGTAGTAAGCTCATAAAGCGAATTGATGTCTTGTGCTACATAAAGACGCATCATTTTCTCCATTTCGCTTTCGCCCTCGTTATTTTCGCTTTCAGACGCAATGCTTTGATAAAGTAGATCCGCCTGCTCTTTGAGCGTCATGCTCTCGAGTGCAACGAGTTGCTCGTCTATTGTTTCGAGCCCTATAACTTCTTTTTTATGCTTTTTTGCTTGAGTTTGCATATAGGCATCAAGGGCTTCACTGTGTTTGGGCTTCTTGCCTTCTTGGCTGCTTCGCTTGGCTTCGGAAAGCATAGTAGAAATAAAAATAGGTTTCATTGTGTTAAACATCTGACTCATATTTGATAAAGGCGAATCCTTTATTGCACCCATTACCAATTCGTACTCCTCGTCTGTATAAAGATCTGCGAGTGTTGTATCGTTGGGCATTTTAGCCAGCGTCATCATTTTCATACTCATAGCCATTAAGTTACCCATATCTAACTCACCAGCGATAACATCGCACTCTTCTGTAATGAGCGGATACCAAGTATCTTTGAGTATAAAAGCGCGGTCATCGGTTACGTGCATTGTGCCATAAAGATAAGAATCTTTAGCAAGCTCATCGCTGCTAATTTTCCAAAGAAGTTGTGCTACAGATTTTTGCGGTGCAAAAGAAAGCAATAGTGCTAAGGCACTCATCAAGATTAACGAAATTTTTCTCATGATTTAAATTGTTTGTTGTTGTTGTTGTTGTTGTTGTTGAGGTGAATAAATTGAATCAAATAAAAAATATAATACTACTGGACCTTCTCCATATAGAAATAACATTTCTTTGAGAAGTGTTATTTCTAAGTCCATTTTTCCATAGCGTGGGGTTTGCAAACCCCACGCTATGAATAAATATAATTAGTCAATAACTTCTTCTTCATAGAGGAACTCGTCCTCGGGTGGGTCTTTCTTTACTGCAAAGGCTAACAAAAGAGCTAACAGAGCATAAGCTACAGCACTATAAGCAAAGCCCTTCAAGACGTTGGACAGTCCGTACATAGGCGTATCAAGCTCTTTTTCTGCCTCTTCAATCATAGCATCTTCGAGGGTGGCATCGCCCATAAGTGCAGCCATATCGCGCACTTTTTCTATGGTGGCTTGTTTCATTTCGTCCTCGAAGCTGGGGTCAATCACATTGAATAACAAAAAGCTA
Organism: Bernardetiaceae bacterium; assembly: GCA_020832465.1. Taxonomy (GTDB): domain Bacteria; phylum Bacteroidota; class Bacteroidia; order Cytophagales; family Bernardetiaceae; genus JAFIER01. Next base: position 2,658 of record JAFIER010000048.1, on the reverse strand, counting down.
AATACAGAAGTAATGGCAGCACTGATGAGTAACAAGAGAAAAACAGTCTTGAAAGCCTCGCCATAACGCATAAAGCCACTTCCTTCGTTTCGAATGCGAATCGCAAAATATACGGATAGTGCTAAGGCACCCACACCAAGCAAAAAAGTAGCACCACTGAGCATAAAGCTCGCTCCCAGTAGCCAACTTGTAATAGTAATAATGACACTAGCTAAGCCTAAAATTAGCCCATATTTAAGTAATGCGCTCATAATTCTCGATGATAAAAGTTTGGAAATTTAATTAACAAAATCGGTAGTGTATAACAAGTAATGCTTAGAACTAACAGTTCTTTGAGAACTGTTAGTTTTGAAAGACTTTGAGCATTACATCTTTAAGACTACCACAAAATCATAGCATAGGTCGTAACCTGCGAGTTTTATTACAAATTCAAGTATCTTTTTTTTAAATTTGTTATGCTAAGTAAGTTAAAATCATTATATTCGTTGCTCAAAAGTTTTAGCATTTATTTATTCTACGACCTGACTCTGTATTAATTATGCTTTATATCCTTGCACTCTCTATGCTACCTAACGTAGGGAGCAAAAATGCCAAACTACTCATGAGTTATTGCGGCTCTGCTGAAAAGGTATTTAAACTACCCGCGGGCAAACTCACACGCGTACCTAATATTGGAAAACTTACTGCCGATGCTATCGTAGCCCATAGAGAAGATGCTTTAAAAAGAGCTGAAAAACAACTTCAAATTGCCGAAAAACAGCAAGTGCAAATATTACCCTACACTCACGAAGACTTTCCACAGCGTTTTAGAAACCACGATGATATGCCTTTTTTGATTTTTAAAAAAGGAAAAGCCTCGCTCAACCAACCCCGCAGCGTAGCTATCGTAGGTACGCGCAAAGCCACTGATTATGGTAAAAATTTTACTGCGGATATTATCAAAGATTTAAAAAAATATAAACCTATGATTGTAAGTGGGTTAGCTTATGGAATAGATATACAAGCACATAGAAGTGCCCTCCAACAAGAGTTGCCCACAATAGCAGCCTTAGCCTCGGGGCTCGATACTATTTATCCAGCAGCGCACAAAAATACTGCCGAGCAGATATGTCAAAATGGGGCTTTAATCAGTGAGTATCCTTTTGGCGTAAAGCCTGAAGCAAGACATTTTCCGCATCGCAACCGGCTTATTGCAGCCCTTGCCGATGTTGTATTGGTAGCAGAGGCTGCTATTAAAGGCGGTGCACTCATCACTGCTGAAATTGCAAATGTCTATGGAAAAGATGTATTTGCGTTACCTGGCAGCCTCGATATGACCTATTCCGAAGGCTGTAACCACCTGATAAAAACACATAAAGCGCATTTGCTGACTTCTATATCAGACATTGATTACATCGCACGCTGGGACACCGATGATATGATTCCTGCGCATAACAACGGCATAGAAGTCTCTACAACTAAGCCAAAAAAAACAGCTCTTTTTCAAGAGCTTCCAGAATCAGAAAGGCGTATTGCACAAGTGATACAAACAGCAGGTGGCACACTTGCCATAGACGAAATAGCCATAAAAGCCGAGCTACCTATGAGCGAAGTCTCGGTTGCTCTTTTTCAAATGGAGTTCAAAGACCTTATTAAAGCACTACCCGGAAAGCAGTATCAACTTACTTAAAAGAAGTCTGATTTGTATAGAAATAACATTTCTGCCGGAAATGTTATTTCTATATGAGTGCTTTTGCTCTACTCTGGCTTGTCTTTTTTGCCTTCACCAAGGCGTACTTGTTGTTTGAGACTTGCTAAGGTTGGCACTTCGTCTTCGGAGGGTTGGGAGTTTAGGATTCTATCTACTTCGTCATCAATTTCGTTGCTATGTGCAATTCGTGAAACTTCGGAATAGGAGGCTGCTAATGCTTCATTTTGATCCACTTGCTCTCTCATTTGTGCAATAAGCTCCCTTGGGCTATTTCTATCGACTTGGCTAAGCCTTTCATAAATACGTTTTGAGGCTTCGCTAACTCTAGTTCTTGCTTTGAGCGAGCGCAGCTCGCTTTCATAATCTGTAATTTGTGCTTTTAATGCCTGGATATTACTTTCAAGGTTATCAACGAGTTGTTCATGCTTTTTAAGATTGGCTTTGCCTGCTTTTGCACTTTTTATTAAACGTGCTTGCTGTGCAAGTGCTTGTGCGGCATAACGATCGGCATCAGCTTCTGGCAATTCACCCTTCGCTGCCTTTTCTAAAAAAAGCATTGCTTTCTCTTGGTACTGCTTTGCCGCGCCTTCTGATTGCCCAACTTCGTATCTCATACGCATACTCAAGGTTTTAACTTCAGCAAGCCCTCGCATACTTTCAGATAAATCGCCTTTGAGGTCGCCTACAAGTTCCGTGAGTACCTTAGCAGGGTCTTGCTTTTTTTCGAACTTTGCTTGTACTTCAACTTTGCCGATATTGAAAAGGCGTTTTAAAAATTCCCACATATAGATTAGTTTTACCTTGATAAGGTTAAAAAATACTGACTCGGTATAAACACACAAAACGCATTATTGATTACAAAATTAGCCTTTTTGTGTTTAGATTTTATTGTAACTGCTAAATATTTACTGACAAAAAAAACATATTGTTCATATCATACCACTATAAATTTTTGCATAGCGTGGGGT
>JAFIER010000044.1 GCA_020832465.1 Bernardetiaceae bacterium | reverse complement strand
ATCGCCGCTGCGCTCGTTGAAGGTGCTGCGCTTGCTGCTATTGTATTGTCCTTTATTTTGGGCGGTAGCTAAACAGTTTGCAAAGTACGTAACCGCTGATAACTGTGAAAACAGGGGTAGCCTGCACAGTTTGCGGTTACGTACTTTATTAAAAAATAGTATGCTTTGTTGTTTGCGCTGTTGAGCCTTAATATTAGGTGCAGTGCAAAACCATTGAAATTTTAAAATAATGCTTTTTCTTCTTCAATATAAAATTATACAATAATGATTCATTCATACATAGGATTCCTTTTGTTAGATGCTAATCCGCTCATTACTCCTGCTATTGGTCTAATTTTTTGGACTTTAGTTATTTTCTTAGTACTCCTTGCAGTGCTTGGAAAGTTTGTTTGGCCCGTTATTACCAAAGGACTTGCCGACCGAGAAAACTCCATCAATGAAGCCCTCGCTGCTGCCGAAGAGGCTCGTAATGCAAAACAAGACCTTGAAGCCAAAGTAGAGGCTATGCGTCAAGAAGCACGTGAAGAGCGTGAAAAAATGATGAAAGTAGCCCGTGAAACGGCAAATAAAATGCAGGACGAAGCCAAACAAAAAGCTAATGCAGAGTATAATCGTATTATAGAATCTGCAAAAAGAGAAATTGAGTTGCAAAAAGAAAATGCAATGGAGCAAGTCCGTAAAGAAGTTGCAAGTATTGCTATTGATGTAGCGGAAAGATTGGTTAGAAAAAATCTAAGTAGCGATCAGGCACAAAAAGATTTGGTAGATACTTATTTGAAAGAAGCAAACCTCAACTAATCAATAGCATAGAACCTGCTATCTATTGAGTTTTGTTATCATCTTATCATTATTAAAACTTACCAAAAACTATGTCTGATTTTAGAGTAGCCATTAGATACGCCAAAGCCGTTTTTGAGCTGGCGATAGAAAGAAATAGCTTAGAGCAGATACATAAAGATATGAAGTATATCGTATCGCTATCTAAGGGAAGTCCAGACCTTGCGCTTATGCTCAAAAGTCCTGTAATTTATAGCAGTAAAAAATTGCAAGTGCTTACACAAATTTTTGAGTCGGAAGTAGATGCACTTACTATGCAGTTTATGCAATTGCTCTGTCGCAAAAATAGAGAGGCTTTTTTAGCCTCATCGGCAGCAGAGTTTATCAAACTTTATAATAAGCATAACGGTATCCAACTTGCAGAAGTAACGACAAGCATGGAACTTACAAGCGAACTCCGAGCGCAAATTATTGATAACGTTAAGAAAATATCGGGTAAAGATAAAATAGAACTCAGCGAAAAGGTTGATAAAAATCTTATCGGTGGTTATATTTTGAAAGTTGATGATAGACAAATCGACGATTCTGTCAAAACCCGATTAAAAGATTTGCGTAAAGATTTAGTTTTGAATTAAATACCGTATATTTGTACTTTAAAATAACAGTCAAACACTAAGGCATGATGCACTCTAAAAGAGTTGCAAAAACCTTTATAAATACATCATATCATTATGGCACAAGTCAAACCTGACGAAGTTTCCAATATACTCAGAGAGCAACTCTCTAATTTTAAAAGCGACGCAGAACTCGAAGAAGTAGGCACCGTACTACAAGTAGGGGACGGCGTTGCACGCATTTACGGACTTTCAAAAGTTAAGTCTGGTGAGCTTATCGAATTTGAAAATGGTTCAAAAGGGCTTGTCCTCAACTTAGAAGAAGACAATGTAGGTGCTGTACTTTTCGGTGAATCTAAAGGCATTCACGAAGGTGATTCTGTAAAACGCACTAACGTTATTGCTTCTATCAAAGTAGGAGACCAAATGGCAGGACGTGTAGTAAATACACTTGGACAGCCCATAGACGGTAAAGGTCCTATCGGTGGCGAACTTTTTGAAATGCCACTCGAGCGCAAAGCACCAGGCGTTATATACAGAGAGCCCGTTACTGAACCTTTGCAAACAGGTATTAAAGCGATTGATGCTATGATTCCTATCGGTAGAGGGCAAAGAGAACTTATTATTGGCGACCGACAAACAGGAAAAACTGCCGTTGCCATTGATACGATTGTTAATCAAAAAGAATTTTATGACGCTGGCGAAACTGTATATTGTATTTATGTTGCCATCGGACAAAAAGCATCTACCGTAGCCTCCGTAGCTGCGGCCTTAGAAAAGCACGGTGCAATGCCTTATACAACCATCGTATCAGCACCCGCTTCAGACCCTGCACCTATGCAGTTCTTTGCGCCTTTTGCTGGTGCTTCTATCGGTGAATATTTTAGAGATACGGGAAGACCCGCGCTAGTTATTTATGATGACCTCTCTAAGCAAGCAGTTTCATACCGTGAAGTATCCCTACTTTTGCGCCGCCCGCCAGGACGTGAAGCATATCCAGGAGACGTATTTTATCTTCACTCGCGCCTTTTGGAGCGGGCTGCTAAAATTACAAGCTCCGACGAAATTGCAAAACAAATGAACGACCTCCCAGAGTCTTTAATACCACACGTAAAAGGGGGGGGCTCGCTTACTGCACTTCCTATCATCGAAACACAAGCGGGAGACGTATCGGCATATATCCCTACCAACGTAATCTCTATTACAGACGGACAGATATTCTTGGAAACAAACCTCTTTAACTCGGGTATAAGACCCGCTATCAACGTAGGTATTTCCGTATCACGTGTAGGGGGTAACGCACAGATTAAATCTATGAAGAAAGTTTCCGGTACTTTGAAGCTTGACCAAGCGCAGTTCCGCGAACTCGAAGCCTTCTCTAAGTTTGGTTCTGACCTCGATGCCGCTACTAAAATGGTTATCGAACGGGGACGGAGAAATACTGAAATTTTGAAGCAAAAAGAATTTTCGCCTATGCTTGTCGAAAAACAAGTAGCTTCTATTTATGCCGTATCTACTGGATTTGCTGATAAAGTGCCCGTAGAAAAAGTAAAAGACTTTGAAGTTGCCTATTTAGATTTCTTAGAATCTAATCATAGAGATACGCTTGACAAGGTAAAAGCAGGTAAAATTGATGACGATATCAAAGCCGTATTTGAAAAAGTCGCTAAAGACATCGCTAAAACCTACGAAGCCTAATAAAAATAAGCTAAGAACTAACAGTTTTTATAAAACTGTTAGTTCTTTACAAAATATATTTTGCGTAGAAGTCTTCATTTTGCTGATACTTACTTACGCTCTTGTTTTATAATCATATATAGATAGAAAAATCCCAAAAATGCTATGCCGAATTTGAAGGAAGTGCGTAACCGTATTCAATCCGTACGTTCAACGCAACAAATTACCAAAGCCATGAAAATGGTAGCGGCAGCCAAACTCCGAAGAGCACAAAACCAAATCATAGAGTTGCGTCCGTATGCTAATAAGCTCAACGAAGTGCTTAAAAATGTCTCGGCAACCGTTAATCCTGACGAGTTTGATAATAAATATGCCGAAGTCAGAGAACCCAAGAAAGTACTCGCCGTCCTTATTACTTCTGATAAAGGGCTTTGCGGTTCGTTCAACTCAAGTATTATCCGTCCTTTTGCTAAACTCGTAGAAACAGACCCCGTTTACTCCGCAGCGCATAAGGCTGGAAACTTAGAGTTGTTGTGTATCGGTAAAAAGGCCTATGAGTATTTTAACCGACGTGATTTTACTATCAATACAGATTATATGGGTATTTTCGCCTCTAAATTTGTCTCTTTTGACGAAGTAAAAGTGGCCGCAGAATTTGTAATGGACGCTTTTGTAAATAAAAAATACGACCACGTCGATATCTTTTATAATCAATTTGTCAATGCCGCTACCCAAGAAATGCAAAGAGAGCAGTTTTTGCCCATAGCAGAAGCTACGCTTGTAGAAGGGCAAGAAAAAGTAGATACTGAATATATTTTTGAGCCTTCGCAAGCCGAAATTTTAGAAGTTATGATTCCAAAAGCACTCAAAACACAGTTTTTTAAGTGCGTATTAGATTCTAACGCTTCTGAACATGGCGCACGTATGACTGCCATGGATAAAGCAACTGAAAATGCCGGAGACTTGCTCAAAGAACTCAAACTCTCTTATAACAGAGCAAGGCAAGCTAATATTACCAAAGAAATTCTCGAAATTGTAAGCGGTGCAGAAGCACTTGAAAAAAGTGCGTAAGAGCATAATTGACTTAGATAAACTTAGATAATATAATGGTAGTAAAAATCAGGTTTTAGTCTTTTCAAAAGATTAAAACCTTTTTCTTTTATCTTGTACAGCTTTGTGCAGGTATCATAAAATGAATAGTAATATTTAAACCTAATCGGTATGAAACATCTCATACGTAAATCCCCTCACTTTGAATCCAAGGCTCAAATTATTTTGCGAGATTTTTTAGCCCTTGAGCGAACCAAACTCTCAAACGAACGTACTTTTCTATCTTATTTACGCACCTCACTTTATATGTTGCTTGCAGCAATTGCCTTTCTCAAAATAGAAAGCTTAGAGTCGGTAAAATGGGGAGTACCGCTTATGTTGTTTTTAAGTGTAGTAACTTTGGTTATCGGTGTGGGAAGATTTATATATTTGAAAAAAAGACTAAGAAGATATTATGTAGAGATGGAACAGCAACAACATAAAAGTAAGAGTTTTATGGAGTAGTACTCTCTTTATCAACGGGTGCAATTCATATTTATGTAATAGGATAAACTACGGCTTCAAAATAAATAAGCTTGCTGTATTTGGTGTCCTCTCCAAACATAGAATATGTAATTTTTAAATATACCCATATTATGTTTTTTAGTAACTAACAAATAATAAATAAATTATGTTTTTATACAATGTTACTGTTAATATTGACGAAAATATTGAAAATGAATGGATTGAGTGGATGCGTAATGTACATATCCCAGATGTAATGGCTACGGGTTGTTTTACCTCAGCACGCATGTCCCAACTTTTAGGTGAAGTAGCCGAAGCCTCCGGACCGACATACGCCATACAGTATGTATATCCTGATGAAGCGACCCTCGAGCGTTATCAAAAAGAATTTGCACCTAAGTTACAAGCAGCACATACAAAACGCTACGAAAATCAATTTGTAGCCTTCCGTACTCTTATGAAAATCACAGAAGAGTGGGCTATTTAGTACCCCAAAAATGAGCATTGTATATGCACTGAATCCAGATTTGCAAGATTATGAGTTTCTTAATTAGCACTAACAGTTCTCTGAGAACTGTTAGTGCGGAGGAACTGACAGCACGTAAAAAGCTCCCCACCTTTTCAAGGAGGGGATTAAGGGGGTGGTTATAAAACAAATCTACTCCCCCACCATCACAAAAGCCCCCCAAAAATACGGCTCGGGAAACTTCGCCTTGAGCGAAAGCTGTGCGGCTTTAAAAGCGGCACGCTTGCTTTTTCCAGAGAGTAAGTTTTTGTAAAATTCTGTCATCAAAAGCTGTGTGGCTTCGTCAGAGACTTTCCACAAAGACATCAAAACCGTTTTTGCGCCTGCCTGCTGAAATGCACGCTGCAAACCAAACACACCTTCACCATTTTGAATATCGCCAAGCCCCGTTTCACAGGCAGAAAGGACGACTAATTCGGTGTTTTCAAGGCTTAAATTCATGGCTTCTTCGGCGGTAAGTACACCGTCTTCGCCTTCGGGGTTAGGGGTTTCGCAACCAGCGAGCAGTAAGCCCGATCGCATGAATGGATTTTCTAAAAGTGTGCGGTTTACAGCATCTTGCATGGTCTGCACTTCAGACTGTTTTATCTGTGGTACGAAAAAGCCATGCGTAGCGACGTGCAAAATCGTAGGAGAGATGATATTTTTGAAATTTTCTTCATTGGCATCAGCCTCCAGCAGGACTTGTGTTTTGATATTTT
>JAFIER010000037.1 GCA_020832465.1 Bernardetiaceae bacterium | reverse complement strand
TTGAGTGTAGAAAAAGGTTCTCGCCAAAACAATAAAAAAATAAAATAGGGCAGCTCGATGCCTTGCTCGCGGTGTGCCTTCATTTTTTCGGCACTTACAGCACCGAGCCAAAAAAGTGTAATCGGTACGGCTTCATCAGTGCGTCCGTATAAACTAAAATCTTCTGCTGCCATGACGGGCTCTACCCAGCTTATTTTGTCATCACCTAAGGTTTTGGCATTAGCTTTGTAAAGCCTTTCGGAGAGGTCGTGGTTGTTGAAAACAGCGGGAAGTGAGTTGCCTATGACTTCCATTTTAGGTAGTTTTTCTTCTGTTAGACCTGCCGAAAGTGCGGTGTATTTGATGATACGTGCAATAGCCGCAATGGTTTGCTCGCGTACCTCTTCGGAGTAGGAGCGCAGGGTAAGCTCTAAATTTACTTCCGAAGGAATAATATTGTGCTTTGTACCGCCGTGTATAGAGCCTACGGTTACGACGGCAGGGTTTAGTGGCGATATTTCACGGCTAACAATGGTTTGCAATGCCAAAACAATACGTGAGGCGAGCACAATGGGGTCTTTCGTATCGTGTGGATATGCGCCGTGCCCGCCTTCTCCATAGATTTTGATATTGACCATATCTACATTTGCCATAGCTGCGCCTTTGCAAAAGCCCAGATTACCTGCCTCCATGCCTGCGTGTACGTGTAGTGCTACGGCATAATCAGGCTTGGGATATTTTTGAAAAAGCCCTGCATCGAGCATGGCTTTTGCGCCACTGCCTATTTCCTCGCTGGGCTGGGCAATCATAATAAGCGTACCTTGCCACTCGGATTGTAAGCGGGCGGCAGTCTCGGCTGTAGAGAGCCAAACGCTCATGTGCATATCGTGCCCGCAGGCGTGCATTACATCTACGGCATCGCCCTCTGGGGTTTGCATCTTTTTCTGGCTTGCATAAGGCAGTCCAGTCATTTCCTTTACGGGTAAAGCGTCCATATCTGTGCGTAGTAGCAAAGTTTTTCCTTCTCCATTGCGCATGATAGCGACTACACCGTACTCACCAAAATTTTCTTGCACTTCGTAGCCCCAGCTCCGCATTTGATTAGCGACAAAGGCTGCTGTTTCTTTTTCTTGTAAAGAGAGCTCTGGATTTTGGTGTAAATCTTTATATCGCTTTTCCCATTGGGGATATCGCTCTTGTATAAAGGCTTCTAAATCTTCGTTAGTACTGCTGCGTTGGGCACGTGTGAGGGTTATACCCATGAGCATAAAGACAAGGATAAGTAGGATTTTCATAATAATTTGCATTCTTTAAGTTACTATAGGTTTGATTTAACAACTAATTGGGCGAGTATAGGAGTCTTTAACTTGTATCACTACGATTGGGCTTGCATGGCTCAAAACTACCAAATAGTTTTTTCATGATAATAATACGAAATAATATGCTTTTTTACAAATCAAGTGCACTTAATTTTCTAATACTTACATTTTTGCTTGTTTCTGCCAGTTCGTTAGTGCGGGCGCAAGATTCAGCACAGGTAGCTGAGGCTTACTTTTTGCGTGGCTACGAATCCCAACAAAAGGGATTGGATTCCTTAGCAATGTTGGATTACGATACTGCTATTCGTTTCAAAGCAGATAATGCTACTTATCATACTTTCAAGGGAATCGTTGCATCGAATATAGCCACTCGGCACGTCTCCTTTAAAGATTCGGCTTGGGCTTTTTTTTCGCAGGCAGTAGCTTTGGATAGCAGCGATGGTTTTATTTATTTCTCAAGGGCAAGTGCAGCTTATCGTTTTATGGATTTTGATAGTGCAAAGCTCGATTATAGCCGTGCTATTAAGCATACAAAAGAGAGGCAGCCCTTACACGGTTGTTATCTCAATCGGGGACTAGCACAAATGCAAAGCCAAGAGTTGGATTCTGCTATGATGGATTTTAGAGAAGCAGCAGAGCTAATGCCAGAACGTGCTGAGGTATATAGATATATGGCGTTAGTCTTTCAGCGTCAAGGCAAGGACGAAAAAGAAATGGAGTGCTACCAACAAATTTTGAATATTGCACCTGACGACCCCATTACTTGGCATAATATTGCAGCACTCAAAAATAGAAATGGAGACTATAAAACGGCTATTGATATTTTTGATAAGCTCATAGAAGAGCCTACACCTGATGCTGATATGTTGTTTTTGGGAAGAGCATGGGCCTATATGCAAATACAAAACTTCGAAAAAGCCAAAAACGACTTAGACACGGCTATACAAATTTATCCACAAAATCCTATGGCTTATTTCTACCTCGCTCACTGGCACGTAGCACAAGAAGATAAAGAAAAAACCTGCATAGCATTGCGTAAAGCAATAGAATTGGGATATACACAGCAACATGGAGCCGCCGCTGAAAGGCTATACGAGCAACTTTGCAATTGAATATTTTGAAAAAATATTAAAACAATATCACATTTTTTTTGTTTTTATTAAGAATTCTTTGTACATTTGTTCTTATATTTAGCATATAAAAGAAAACCATATTTGCTTAAAGCCCTTAGCAGTAAAAATAACTTACTTGTATATATGTACCTTGTCGTTATCAAATCATTGATTTACTTTTTTAGACAAACATAATTATGGACATTTTTAGATTGAAAGTATATTTTCGTAACGCCTTATCTTTATTTTTTGTAATTTGGCTTACTTTTGGACTCTCCGCTTGCGAAGAGTTTCAAGAAATAGACGAAAAAAGTATATTCTTAGGAGAATGGAAAATTGTATCTATCTCCGACAGTAATATAATGAAGCAAGCACCCATTGAAAACAAATATCAGCCATTAGAAGACGCATCAATTACATTCAGAGCAGACGGCACTTATTTGCAAAGCGGCGGGACTCAAGTTTTCGAACCCAAAAGTGGCACATGGTCATCTTTTGAGCAAAACAGAAAAATTACCTTCAATAAGCAAACTGATGAAGAGTTTGTCGTTGATGTAGCCATAATTACGAAAGATAATATTAGCCTAAGGCTCACACAACACTTAGATGTCGTTGATGCTGATACAAAAGAAATCAGAATCCATACAAAAGAAACTTTTTTAGAACTTGGAAAATAAGTGCTTGATTATCAGTGATTAAATAAAAATGAATAAGCACTAACTTTGAAATTCTCTCATGTCAGTTTATAAATAGAAAGCAGAAGAGTCGCACTCTTCTGTTTTTTTTTGAAAAAAAGCCTTCACACAAGACTTTTTTGATTTTATATTGTTGTACTTTTGTATAATAGTAACTATTTTATAAACCAATATACACGCTCACAGACAAACACACTTTGAATATTGTCTAAAAACAAAAAATATATGCAAGATACATTAGTAGTAGAAAACAAATACGCCAAGGACGAGCGTATCAAGGCACGTAACGTAAACGATACCTTTGAATCTCCTGATTTTTATCAAATTGATGATTTGCTCGACGAAGAGCATAAAATTGTGAGAAAGTCTATACGAGATTTTATCAAAAAAGAACTCACACCCATTATCGAAGAATGCGCAGAGCATAACGTATTCCCACGATGGCTTATCCCTAAGTTTGCCGAAATTGGTGCTTTCGGACCGAGCATTCCCGAAGAGTACGGCGGTAGTGGTATGGATTATATCTCTTACGGGCTTATTATGCAAGAGGTAGAGCGTGGCGACTCGGGCTTGCGCTCGATGGCATCAGTGCAGTCTTCGCTTGTTATGTATCCAATTTGGAAATTTGGCAACGAAGCCCAGCGCAATAAATACCTCCCCAAGCTCGCCTCAGGAGAAATGCTCGGTTGCTTCGGACTTACGGAGCCCAATCATGGCTCAAACCCAAGTGGAATGACTACCAACTACAAAGACATGGGCGACCACTATTTGCTCAATGGTGCAAAAATGTGGATTACAAACTCGCCCGAGGCTGATATAGCCGTCGTTTGGGCTAAAAATGAAGAAGGCCGCATCCACGGGCTTATCGTAGAGCGTGGTATGGACGGCTTCTCAGCACCCGAAATTCATAACAAATGGTCTTTGCGTGCAAGCGTAACGGGAGAACTTGTTTTTGATAACGTAAAAGTGCCGAAAGAAAACCTCCTACCCAATAAAAGTGGCTTAGGCGCACCTATGATGTGCCTCGACTCAGCCCGTTATGGAATTGCCTGGGGGGCTTTGGGTGCGGCTATGGATTGCTACGAAACAGCACGCAGATATTCAATAGAAAGACAGCAATTTGACCGCCCTATTGCTTCTTTTCAGCTTATTCAGAAAAAACTTGCCGAGATGCTTACCGAAATTACAAAGGGGCAGCTCCTCGTATGGAGACTTGGTAAACTCATGAATGAAGGTAAAGCTACTACTGCGCAAATTTCATTAGCAAAAAGAAATAACGTAGAAATTGCATTGCAAACTGCAAGAGAAGCACGCCAAATTCTTGGTGGTATGGGTATCACAGGAGAATATCCAATTATGCGCCACATGATGAACCTCGAATCTGTAATTACTTACGAAGGTACGCACGATATACATTTGCTTATCCTCGGACGAGAACTTACAGGAGTCCCGGCTTTTGTCTAAAATTTTAGAAAAAATACCTCTGTATTGGGTATCCTTACCAAATACTAAAAAGTCAAAACTAACAGTTCTCACAACAGAACTGTTAGTTTTTTTATAGGCATGCTATCAATATCTGAATCGTAAAAAGCCAAAGGCTAAGGATACGTTCGAGCCAGTGTTGAAGTTGGCTGTATAGCTTTTGATGTCTTGTGTGGCTATACCCATTTCATAGAATTTTTTGGGTGCAATGTAGGCAATTCCCAATGGAATATTAAAATTTTGCGCTTGATTACCACCAAGATTAAGCCCTGAGGAGAGGCGGATGGTAGGTGTAAGCATCAAATCCAAACCTGCAATATATAGATTTGCATCGAGGTTGCCAGGTGCATCGTTGAGTGGTACAATGACATCTATACCAAAGTGTAAAGTGCGGAAGAAGTCATAACTCACACCAAATCTTGCCATTGTCGGTAATTGAATTGCTATTTCAGAAGAGCCTTCCCATTGAAATGGCGACTGCGAGCCCGCAAATTGTAACGTCTCTGCACTGTTGCGCGCTAAGTTAAAGTTATCATAGCCTGCGCCTTGAATTTCAGCCAAAATACCATTGCTAAGGTTATATACATTACCTGCCCATCGCATTTTACCAATATTTACTACGGAGGCCCCAATAAAAAGTTTTTGCCTAATCATCAAGTTAAACCCTAAGTCAAACCCGAGTCCTTGTCCAACGGGTTTAGGTGCTGTGAGTTGCCAAAATGCGCCTTGGTTTTCAAAGCCTTGAAAAGTTGGATTTGTAACACTTGCAGAGTCCTCGCCAAAATCAAGACCAAAAGAAGATGACATAGAAATATTGCTTCGGCGAAGTGCCCCATCTCTGGCTTCCAAATCTATGAGTGCTATGCCGTTGATATATTTTATGCCCCCACCTAAGTGCAGTGCCAAGTCGTAAGTATCTATAATTTTATTGCCATAAGCGAGGTTAAACTCCCTTGTCCAGTTGAGTGAGAGCCTTGAACCATCGAGGAGTTCGGCATAACTCTGCTCCGTGCCAGGATTTTTGAATCCTGCAATTACGGTTTCTCTCACTTCATCGGAGAGGCCTGGTGTGTTATTGATAATTTCGCCTGTATTGAGAAAAAGTTGGTCAAAATAAGAGGCGTTATGCCCTAAGAATGCCAATTCAGAGGCTTGTCGGTTTAGCCTTGTAAAGAAGTTGATTTGATCGCGCACACTAAATGCAAACCCGCCGATTTTGTCTGCATATAGATAAGCACCAAAAAGCGTTGCATTGAGGTTGATAGCAAGTGGGCTATTGGTAAATCGCTCGGCAGCTTCGCGTTTGGTAGGCAAATCAAACTGTACTTGATTAGGGCGCAAAAGATTTGTGAATATTTCCTGCCTTGTTAGCTCAGCGGAGAAAATATTCAAGTTTGTCTCGAGTACACCTACGGTAAAAATAGGATCTCTAAAAGTTTTGCGTACGCCTAAGTTTGCGGGATTCACACCTATGGCGTGATAATCCGTAGCAAAAGTCGTTGCGGCACCGCCACGTGCTGTAGCGGTAAAGGAGTTGAGTTCTTGCGCTTTGAGCGAAAAACTTAGCCCTAAGAGGCAGAGTATAAATCCGTATTGAAAAGGAAGTTTCATATTTTTGTGCTTTTGCGTATAATTAACGCAAAAATAATGATAAACGGACAAGATAAATCCAAAAAAATAAAAAAAAATACTAATTGCTTGATTATTAGCAAGCCAGCAATGATATTTTTTCAAAAAAACTCCTACCACCATACATTTTTCGGTAGTGTATAACAAGTAATGCTTAGAACTAACAGTTCTTTGAGAACTGTTAGTTTTGAAAGACTTTGAGCATTATATCTTTAAGACTACCCATTTTTCTATAGCGTGGGGTTTGCTAAGCCTCACAATATAGAAAAAGTGACTTAGAACAAACCTGTCTCAGAGCAATATTTGATGTTAGTTCTGAAGTCGCTACGCCGTGTTTGGTGTGCTCACCAAATACAAACCACGTAATTTTGACATGCGCCCTTTTAAGATGCGCTTATCAATGCTAATGCTTTTAAGATTAAGTTATCTACGACCTGGCTCGGCTTACTGTGCATTTTACCACTTTGCCTATCGGCAATAATGGCATTAAGCGAAAGCATATCGTGTTCGAGCAGGCTTGCTAGTGCATAATAACCAGCTGTTTCCATTTCAAGATTGGTAAAGTAATCCCCACTTTTAAGTGGTTGATATAGCTTTTCGGTATAATGGCTATGTCGTGTAGGCAGTCGCAGTTTTCGTCCTTGTGGGGCATAAAACCCTGGTGCGGTGAGGGTAAAACCTTGATAAAAATTTGCGCCTGCTTTTTGTAAAAGTAGCTCTGAGGCGTGGGTTATATAAGGATTAAATCCTAACCCAAAATGCTGGCGAATTTCTTCTGAAAGCGTCATTTGCTGCGCCGTTTGTGGATAATCATAAAATTGCATCAATGTATCCAAACCGACGGCACGTGCAGAGGCGAGTAGTGTGCCTACGGGTACTTTGCTTGATATACTTCCAGAAGTACCGACCCTTACAATTTTTAAACGTTTTCGCTCGGTTTTTATTTGACGGGTTTGTAGGTTTATATTGACCAAAGCATCGAGTTCGGTCATCAAAATTTCTACATTATCCGTACCGATACCGCTTGAAATAACGGATAGTGGCTGCCCCTTGTACTCACCCGTATGTGTAACAAACTCACGCTTTTCTATGCGGTGATGAATCGCATCAAAATGACGGCTTACTTTTTCCACACGTTGTGGGTCGCCCACTACAATAATGCTGTCCGCGAGCTGTGTGGGCTGTAAGCCCAGATGATAGACTGCGCCCTCGGGCGTAAGGATTAAATCTGTTTCTGAAATAGGTGAAAACATGTTGTTTTTTGATGATTAGTGATGCCAATTTTAAATAACGAGTAAAGCCCTACAATCTACAAAATTTTAGATTATAGGGGGGACTCAAAGGAAGTAAGGGCGTACGTCAAGTTGGTAAATCAACTTAGATAGTTTCAGCTTTCACAGTTTTTAAAGCTGTAGCCCGAAGCTCCAGCTTCGGAAATAGTTTAAAACGAAGCTGGAGCTTCGTACTACAGGCAGTAAAGGTATTAGATGTCAAATTTTCAGAAACGACATTTCTTAAAGAAATGTTATTTTTGGGTACATTTAGCAAAGTTATCGTACACCCTGAAGTAACTTTGCTAGTTTTTTAGCAATTAAGCCAATTTGAAGCCTCTTCTTTGCTTTTAAAAAAGGCAATATCTGTCTCGGGGTGTCGCATACGCATTTGTGTACTGAATATACGCACCGAAATTTTATTAAAAATATTTTCAGGCACGACAATAGCAATCTGTGCTATAGCCGTTGTAATGCTATGGAAGGCTTGTGGTAGCCACTCTTCAAGGGTCCACAAGCGGTCTTCCATATCTATATTTGCGCTACTTTTATAATCGAGTAGCCATTTTTTGTGCTGTGGTTTGATTTCGTCTAAAAAACTTATATGCCCGTTTCGGTAGTCAATGCTATCAATGCTTCCGAGCCATTCTAAGCTGATGAGTTCGCCTTGGGTTTGAATTTTTAGATAATTAGTCTTTTGCATGAAAACTTTGTAATGATTGAGTAAGCATTATACGAATGCGCCTTTTGTATCATGCGCCATAAGCCATTCTGACGCAGCTTTAGAATTTTCGAAATAAGCGACATCGACTCCGCTATGTGCACTAATAGCACCCATAATAAGCCTTGTAGCAATTTTATTAAAGATGTTAGAAGACAAAATAACAGCGACTTTATGAAGTCCTTCCGAACCAAGGTTTTGAATAGTTTTTGGAAGCACCTCTTCGGTTGTCCATTTTTGATCTTTTACATCAATAACTTTACCTCCCGAGAAATCCAAAAGCCATAGTCTAAGTTGTTTTTCTTCTACCATTTGGGCAAAAGTTTCCCAGCCCTTGCGGTAGGCATCGGTTTTTGCCAGTCCGAGCCAGTGCATAACAGCCACGGACTCCCCTGCTTTTATGTGGAGATAACTCTCCTCCAGATAATGTTGCATAATATTTCATGTTTTGGTTTGGAGATAAAAAATAGGGCTAAATTAGTGCATTACGTAGCTCGGTAGCCATCTGAATTTCATAACTTTTCCAAGACTCTGAAGTATTTTCAACACTTTTTTGCCAGGCAGCAAAAGATTTACGTGGCGAAACTTTCATAGTTTTCTCATCGACTTCTAAGGCTTGGTCAGGATTGCCCGCCCAAGTAGCGGCTAATACACGCTCGGGTCTGAACCACAAAATAAAGTCATTTTGAGAACGCGATATCGGAATTGCTATCAAACCGCTTGCGGCATATTTGATGCGCTCCGCACCTTCAAAAACACTTGTCAAACGGCTTGTCGCCAAAAGACCTGAGGTATCTTCTTGATAAAGAATATTATAGGACGGGTTTGAGACTACACTTAAAAGTGCTTTTACTTCACCCTCCGTTGGTGTATAACCTGCCAGTGTAAGATTACCATTTTTTGCAATCGCTACACCATCAGCATTGACCATGCTTAAAAGCGCATTACCCGCATCTTGCATTTGGTTGTTTTGCAAAAAGCTAATGGCTTTGTCTTTATGCCCTTTAAGGCGATTGATATGTACGCTATCATCATCGAGCTGATCGAGCATAGCTACGAACATTTCTACGACCTGCTCCGCTACCAAACGATTGACATAAGGCACAAAACGACCAGAATAATGATGACAAGCAAACATACCTATCATTTTTCCGTCCTTGACAATGCGGAAAGACATAGAAGAGTTGATACCTAAATTACGCATATACTCAATGTGCGTCGGCGCAACCGAACGCAAAATAAGCATCGTCATATCTAAAGGACGGCGCGTTACGGGGTTTATCTCGGGGAAAAGCGGTATTTGCGTATCGTTTAAGTCAGGCAAATAGCGGCATTTGGTATTCATATAAAGCTGCCTCACTCGGTGCGGAATATCCGAAGCGGGGAAGTGTAAGCCCATGAAAGAGTCAGCATTGCGGACTGTAGCTTCTGCTACAACTTGTCCGTTGTACTCCTCATCAAATTTGTAATACATAACCCTATCAAAATCCGTCAGTTCGCGAATTTCATTCGTAGCTACCTCTATGAGTTGCTCTGGAAATACAGCGCCTTGAATACGCTCCATGGCTTGCATAGCCGCCATTTGATAGGTATCGGCATTGCTTACATCGTGGCGTACGGGTTCGATTTCTGCAATCAAAAATCCGTCGTGCCTAATAAGCATGGCATCGCAACTTTTACCACTTTTAAACTCCAAGCGCAGTGGATTTATCATACTAAAATCCGTTGAACTTGTGCTTTTTTGGAATCTATCCGCACTTGCAGCATCTAAAAATGCACTTATGGGCTGATTCACCATTTGCTTATGGTCTATGCCTAATATCGTTTGTGTATTTTGGCTAAGTTGCACAATATTAAGCGAAGGTTCATGCAACACTAACATTGCCCCATGGGATTGAATCTTACCGGGCGTTTCAAAATTATAACGGTCGCATTCGGTCTCTACGACCTCTCTTGGTGATAATTTCATATTGTCTATGCTCATATCATTAAATTGTTTGAGTGTTTACTTTTTTAACCAATTATTAAGTGAGTCGAAGGTTTGAATAGCATTAGCCACGATAATATCGGCTGCTTGCTCGTTATTTTCACAATAAGTAGTGAGTACTTGCTGATATTCAGCCCACATGCTACGTAAGTTTTCTTTGCCATAGGCATTAAAATAGCTCGCCCCTTCTTCTTTCGTAAATCCAAATCTTTTATGAAGTTGGTGGCTCAAAATCTGTCCACCTAAGGTAGAGCCTTCTACGACATACATAAAACCGAGTTTTTCAGCATCGTTTTGCATCGGCGGTAAGGCTTCGCAAAGTGGAATGCTTGTAAGTGCTTCTGCAAAACCTAAATAGCGCAGGTCTTGCTCGAGCATGGTCGTTTTTTTGCGTTTATCCATGTCTAAATTATGCTTTGTCCAAAGTTCTGTTTGCATAAGTAAGGGCTCGGCAGCGGCATGAAAACCATAAAACTTGAGGAGCAGTTTTAAGTAGTCTTCTTTTGAAATATTGTTTTTTGCTACTGCACGCATAAGTCCGTTTTCCTCAATGCTGTCGTGGCTTGCACGGGTTTCGGTTTTGAGGCGGTGCAAAATAGTTGTTTTTTCTTTGAGTTGTACTTCCATTTGATTTTTGTTTTTATTTGAGTTTCTGTATAGATTTTTTTAAATTTTGCTTCAAAACTAACAGTTCGGCCAGAACTATTAGTTTTGAAGTAGTGATTGCACAAAAAACTACAACCGCTCGAGTAGTTTAGCGATTTGCTGTGAAAGCCTTGCCAGATGCAAGTTATTCGATTTTACATTGCGCAACAGTAGCTCATTGGTTTGAATTTGTGTGAGCTGCGCCTCGGGATTTTCTGCGGTTTGATTGAGCTGCGCATCAATCAAATTATTCAAAATATCACCGGGTATTTCAGTATTACTTGCCTGTGTTCTTTTAGCTATAGAAGACTGAACCTGAGTTGCTTGCAAAGGCTTTGTTCCATTTAATGGAGTTCCGTTTTCAGTTTTTTTTTGATACAAAAGTTCGTTAATTTTTCGCTCGAGCTTAGCAAGCTGTAGCGTATTGCTTCTGATTTGCGCCATCATATCATCGTTAGGTTGCTGTGTTGGTGGCGGGGTTGCAGTAGCATCTAAATTTTGTATTCTTCTCTCGAGCTTCGAGAGGTATAGGTTGTTGGTGCGCATTATATTGAATAGCTCATCGAGCTTTTTTTGCTCACCGTGTTGGGCTGCGGGCGATACTTCGGTATATTTTCTCTCGAGCTTCGACATATAAAGCGTATTGCGTTTGAGGTGGTTGGCAATATCCTCGAGTAGCGTAAATATGGCATTAGGCTGCAAAGCATCATTGAGTGCTTTTACCTCTTTGCTTAGTTTAGCGATTTGCAAATTGCTTTTGCGCATCTGCTCGAGCAGTTCGCTGTGTTTTGCCTCTTGGGTCTCGCTATTATTATACGTACTTGAGGGTGCGTCGCTACCAAAATCTATTTTTTGCTTAGGGCTATTTGCCTGCGCATCATTTGGTTTGTTTTTTACTTCAAACTGCGGCTTAGTATGTTGCTGTGTTTGGCTTTCCTCAGGAAGCGCAAATACAGGTTTTTTCTGATGACTTTCTTGTGGCTTATTTTCAGCCTTATGTTGTACATTTTTATCTTCGTCCGCAAAAGATATTTTGGGACTAAAGGGTTTGGGTACAAAAATGGGGTCTTGTCCGTATTCTTCTCCTTTCATGGGCTACATTCTTTTTGTCGTGATTAAAAACTAACGGCTAAGATAGCATCGGGCTGCGACTGACCTTTGAGCCATTCGTTGATTTTTTGCTTTTTTTCTTCGGAGGTTTTATCGATATTTTCGCTCCAAATGGCTTTGAGTGCTTGGGTATTTTCACCAGCAAAAAAGCATAAATCTTGTCCTCTTTTGATATTAACGGTTTGGGCTTCAAACTGCGTATTAGGCACACCTAAGAATGCTTCTGAGCCTTTTAAAAGCGCAAAATCATCTTCGCTAATTTGATAAAGGTGCATATTTGCACTGGCGAAAAAGACCTTAGCCTGTTTTTTATCAATAAAAAATACGGCAGCCGTAACTTTTTTATCCAAATCAGGATAGCGGTTATAAAAATCAAAAACTTTGCGATTGATAATGCGCAATATATCTTCGACATTTTGTGTGTTCCAAGGAATTTCGCTCAAAATTTGCCCTGCCAAAATTGGCAGTACTAAGCCCTCGTCTTTTTCGGTTTTTGATTGTAAAAAGACGACGCACACTTTGTTGTCCAACACATTAGACCATAAAAACAAATCCTTGCTTTTGCCTTCGGCTAAAAAAGCGCCCGTAGCTAAATTTTGCAAACGGTACTCTGCGGCTTGTAGTGCATCTTGTATAAAATGCTGCTGTAAGCTACCATTTGTAGGCTTGGCAGTCGTAGTTGTAGCTTGTGGCTGGGTAGAAGCCGTAGGTGTAGCAATTTTTGTAACTTGCGACTGAAGCTCGTGAATACTATTTTTTAAGCTTTTAAGCTCTTGGCTAATCCCTTGTAGGGCTTCAGGTGCAAGCGAAGGGCTTTGTGCTAAACTTTGCAACTGTTGCTGCGTGGCTGTAGTGTGCTGTCCTTCTTTTTCGTCCTCAATAAGGTGCTTTATGATTTCTAATATGAGTGTATTGCGTTTCGTCATGATTTAAATTGGGCTAAAAAAACGGTAAAAAAATCTTTAGATTTTTTGGGCGGATAGTTCAAACAAAAAACTCGTTTGGATTAAAATTTTGAGTACTTTTTTGGTCTTTAAGCCATGCTAAGGCTACTTCCTTTCTTTTGAAAGCGGCTATAGCTGTTGTGCCTTCGGGGAAAGCCTCTACTATGGCTTTCTTTAGATTATGTTCTATAAAAAAACTATCGGCAATGACAATAGCCGTTTTGCCTTGCATAATCAAGGCTTGGTGCTTAGGCACAAATTCTTGTTTGAGCCATTGGCATGCGTCGGCGTGCATCATAATTTCTTTTTGGTCTAAAAGCCAAGTATTGATTTGATATTGCTCAGCGATTTTTACAAGTTTACTATGAATTTCTTGAAACAAAGACGTTTTGATAGGACCGCTAAACTTAGTTATCAAAATATCATCTTCTATTTGAATGCTATAATTTCTATCTTGTATAATAATTTGATTTGCAGC
>JAFIER010000034.1 GCA_020832465.1 Bernardetiaceae bacterium | reverse complement strand
TTTGGAAAAAGAAAAACGATTGTATAAACTTGAAGAGGCTTTAGAAAATTTAAACCCAGAGCAAAAACACTGTGTTTCACTTTTTTATTTAGAAGAGAAAACATATCAACAAATAGCAACACAAACAGGTATGAGCATCAAACAAGTAAAAAGTCATATTCAAAACGGCAAAAGAAATATCAAAAAACAGCTTGGTATTCTCTCTCTTATACTTGGGCTTTTGATTACCCTTTTATCATAAAAAGCATGGAACATAACGCAAATTCTAATAAGCATAAATATAAAAGCATACTCGAGCATACAGATACTATATCACCACTCTTGATGCAAAAATACATCAATGGTAAACTCTCTGATGCCGAGCGGCATCAAGTAGAAAAACATTTGCTCAACTGCCCTCTTAGTGCCGAAGCACTCGAAGGATTGCAAAAATATGGCAAAAATGTAGATATTCCTAAAATTACAAAATCACTTAATCGCGAAATTCGTAATTATAGTAAAAATCGTGCCCCACAATCTCTTATTCAAAACCGTCGCCCCTCGCGCTATGCCTTAGCAGCGGCTTTGAGTTTTATTTTTTTAGCTACCATAGGTGCTTGGTATGCTATCAATAATTTTTATGCTATCAATAGCGAAATGGCTTATGATATGCAAACAGAGCAAGTAAAGCATACAGAAGAGCAACAAAATAGCATACAAGAAGAGGCAAATGACTCCGAAGATAGTCAGCAAGTGCCTAAGCTCAATAATGAAAATACAGATGATAAACAACAATCGCAAAGTACTAACACGATGCCCAATGCTCGTTCAGATAACAATGCTCAAACAAATCCAAAATCCACACAAGGCATAAATCCTAAGCAGGAGACTAAGATCAGCAACCGAAACGATATAATAGAAGAGCGTAGCGCAGATGCTGATGCCAATTACGACTATTTCGAAAAACAAAAAACAACACAAGACAATACAGAAAACTCAATGCAAGATGTGAGTAAGACTAATCCTTTACTAAGCCAAACACCCGTTGTAGTAGATGAAATAGACAAAACAAGCCTATTATCAGACAACGACGATATAGAAGAGATACCAAAAAGAAAAAGAACAGTCCGTAGCACTCGAAAGGCAGAAAACAAACAAAATCAAAATGCTCAATTAGAAAAAGAAAGCATAATAGATAAGCTAACGCTGGGCATAGAAGCCTACGAAAAAGGTGAGTATAAAAATGCAGAAACCTTGCTCAACGAGTACACTATGCAAAACAATAATGCTGCCGAGGCTTTTTATTACTTGGCTATGGCACAGCTCAAAGTTTCAAAAGTAGAACAAGCAATGCATAATTTTGAAAAAGTAGTCCAAATTGCCGACCCTGACTTTAAAGAAGAAGCACAATGGAGAAAAGCCAAAATACTCATTCATCAAAAAAATAATGGAGCTGCTATTGTACTCCTCGAGCAGATTATCAAACAAAAAGGCAAGTACGCCATCAAAGCCAAGCAGGAGTTAGAGGATTTGCATTAAATCATACGACTATACGTTTTCCCTCCAGAAATAACATTTCTCAAAGAAATGTTATTTCTGAGTCCATTTTTCCATAGTGTAGGGCTTCTAAAGGCTACAATATACAAAAAACACCCTGTACTTACAGCTTAGTGCAGTCCAGGGTATTAGATGTCAAATGGTTAGCTTAGAAAAACGGTTAGTGCTTCGTGCTTAAGAAATGATAGAAACAAGATATCTCAAAGAGATGTTGTTTTTCAATTGCCTTAGAGTACAATCATAAATATAAGGAAAAGCACAAGCCAGAGCGCATCTACAAAATGCCAATAAGTACGCAACATACGCAACTTAAGTGCTTCATAAGGATTTGTTACAGTAATCAATATCTTTACAGGGTCTTTGTACATACTCGACACCTGCGAGAGGTAGTAAGAAGTGTAAATGACTCCTGCCAAAATATGCAACCAGTGCAAAACCGATACAATGTAAAGTGAGGCTATAGCCAAACTACTTGTTTCTATGGTTTTTGACGCTACATAAAGCTCGAGCCAGCCCACACTTTGCAAACCCGCAAAAGCAAGCGATATACCCATCAAAATAACCAATGAACGCCTTAAAGATACAAAATCATCAACTTTAAAAGCCTTCACGGCACGCTCGAGTATCCAACTGCTCGCCAAAAGCAAAACCGTACTGAGGTAAAAACTCTTTGGCATTGCAATAGACTCCATAGGGGGACGGTTTCCACCATAAGTTGCCATAAGAAAAGCGACTATCATACCGAAAAATATAAGCGTTGAGCCTATAATCGAGAGATAAAGCACCATAGCATAAGGGTGCATACGTTCTATTTTTTGCAAGGTGCTTTCCTTGTCAGAAATATCTTGTTTATTTTTTTGCATTGTATCATGAGTTTGTAAGCGCATTCAGATAAATCACCATAACAGCCATTATAACGTACTAATGAGATTAAAAGTTTTCTTAAAAGCCTAAAGCTTGGGCTTAAAAGTTAGCACTAAAAATGCTTTGGGCAAAGTAGCAAAAACTTAGTCCTAAAATGCCTATTAACTGCTTGAGCATTTTCCAAACATTTTAGCACTAAGTTCCTAAAAAACAATTGTAAATTTGTATAAGATATGCGGTTATGCTAAACTTTTTACGCTTAATCGAGCATAACCCACGATTTTAATCGTGAGTGAACCACTTATGCATAAATGATTAAGCCTCTTGCTCTGAAGCAACTTCTTCTTGTTTAGCTGTCTTCGTATCTGTTTTTGATTCCATAGGCTTATTAGCAATACGCCAAAGCACAACTATCAAAATAAGCGTAAGCACTTGCGCCATAAAAGTCTCATAAGTAGGATATAAACCTATCCATTCAAATCGCAACAGTACGGGTAGTCCTGTTACAGAAACCCAATCAGCCTCTTGTAATGAATGTATGCCTTTGCCTACCAAAATAATAGCCAAGAAACTCATCATATAAGCAGAATATTTGAAGAGTTCTCTAATCGGTATTTTACGTGAATATTTCATCATCTGCCAGCCAATAACGGCAATAAGCCCTGTAGCCACAGCCATACCTACCCAAATGCCTGGTTCGTTTTCAGGAGAAACTTCCAATTTAAGAGAAGAGAGAAATATAACAGACTCAAAAGCTTCACGAAAAACAACAACAAAAGACAGCACTGCTAAGCCAATAAGGTTATTAGATTTCAATACTTTATGAATTTTGTTTTGAATAAAATCCTTCCACTTTGATATTTCAGCTTTGCTATGCAGCCAAAAACCCACATAAAGCAAAACTGCACAAGCAAAAAGACCAGCAAACCCCTCTAAAAGTTCGCGCTCTTTGATACCGATATTCAAAAGTGCATCTACAAAAAACCAACTCATGATGCCAAGTGCTAAGGCAGTAATCCAACCAGCATGCACCCATTTGGCAGCCTGCGGTGCTTTAGCAGCTTTAAGTACGCTCAGTATCGTAATAATTACTAAAAATGCCTCCAGACCTTCGCGCAAAAGTATAGAACCAGAGAGTAAAGCTACAAAACTAAAAGAGTACTCCTGCGACTGCAAAAGTGCATCTGCTTTTTGCAAAGCTACTTGACTTTTTGCGGCAAGTGCTTCAATTTCCTCGTAAGAGGCTTTTTTAGCAATAGCAGAGCGCAAATTATTCATATTGTTTTCTATTTCACCGACAAGAGGAGGCTCTATAGCACGAATCGAATTTTCAACAGGCTCAACACCTTCTAAATAGGAGCGTAAAGCCAAGTCTGCCGCTTCTTTGTA
>JAFIER010000024.1 GCA_020832465.1 Bernardetiaceae bacterium | reverse complement strand
GATTTGCAGAGTGTGCAGGGGGCTGAGGAGTATCGTTTTTTGTTTAATGGTGGTAGTGAGCGAATTTCGCAGTTGGACTTGCACTGGCACGATACGCCATTTCGCTCTTACGACCCACAGCTTGGACGTTTTTGGGGAGTTGATGCGTTGGCAGATTATTTTGCAAGCATCACGAGCTATCAGTATGCCTACAACAACCCCATCGGATTCAATGACCCGACGGGTTTGGCAGCGGAAGAGCCAGGCGCACCTATCACTGCGGCAGGCGAAGACAATAATCCAAGTGGCGAGGGTGAAGGTGGGGCGAGTACGCTTAGTGAGGGGGCTGGTAATGTTTCACAGGTAACTGAAAAAGAAGCCTCACCAATTAGAGGCATTATAACGGCATTACGCCTCGCTAAACGTGCTTATAAAGTTTATAAAAAACATGGCAAACTAACGTCTAAGAATTTAAAAAAAGCTGGTTTAGACGAAATTGCGGATATTGCGGGCGATTTGCATACGATTTTCCTTGATAATGATGCCTCTGCCTTAGATGTTGCATTAGCAGCTGCTGATTTAATTGTTGGTACAGATTTTAACAATAAAGGTCAGAAGCAAGCATTGAATGCTATTAATGGTGGGGCTGATCCCACAAAAAGACGTGTATATTTACGAAAGGAAACAAAAGAGAAGATTAAAGAGAATGCACCTAAAACACCTGATGGAAAATATATTGACCCCAATACATTGAAGCCAATTGACGGACCGTACGACATTGGACATAAAAAAGGTCAAGAATGGCATCGAAGAAAGAAAATGCACCAAGAGCGAGGAAGTACGAGAAAGGAAGTTCGAGATGCTGAAAATGATCCAAGTTTGTATCAAATTGAGGACAGAAGTAGTAATAGAAGTCGTAAATATGAAAAGAAAAACTAATGGATAAAATATTTAATAAGGCATTATCAAGCCTATACAAAAATGATAAAAAGTCATTTAACGAATCAATAGTAGAGCTTGATAATATAAATTACCAAGATAAGGAGGGGCGTTCCTTATTGATTTATACAGTATTGGAAAATGATATTGCTTCTGTTGAAGCTCTTATTAATAGAGGTGCTAAGGTGAATTTGCACGATAATAATGGATGGACCGCCTTGCATTTTGCCGCAAATGAATATTTGGTAGCAATATCTAAATTACTCATAAAAAAAGGTGCAGATGTCAATGCAAAAAATTCATACGGAAATACTGTTATTTCTATAGCAGTATTTGCCTCAAAAGGTAGAGGAGAAATTATTGAGTTACTTTTAAATAATGGTGCAGATCCCAGTATCGCAAATCATTCAGGAGTAAGCGCATTAAGTTTAGCTGATACAATTGGGAATTATGATGTGTCTTACTTTTTTAGGCATTATACCAAAAAGTAAAGAGTGCAAATAATTAGGTAAATAGCGTCAGAAATTGGTTTCTATAACTTTCTGTCTATAGCCTACGACCCACAGCTCGGACGTTTTTGGGGAGTTGATGCTTTGGCGGATTATTTTGCAAGCATCACGAGCTATCAGTATGCCTACAACAACCCCATCGGATTCAATGACCCGACGGGTTTGGCAGCGGAGGAGCCGGGCGCACCTATCACTGCCGCAGGCGAAGATAATAATCCAAGTGGCGAGGGCGGTGGTGGTGCGAGTACGATGAGTCAAGGAAAAAAAGCTGATGACCCAGCGAGTAAAGCGTCTCCCGAGCCGCCAGATTGGTATAGGAACGCTGACGGACATACGATGTGGATAAATATGTCCTCGAATTATGTCAGCTACTCAGGCGATACTTACGAGAACATAGGTAGTACTTATACAGTATATGACGCAGAACATAATTATACTGTACACCACATACAAAACTCTGAAATTATCTTTTATGAAGGCTTCTGGTCGCCTAAAATAGGAGATAAAGTTTTAGAAACTTTACTTCCTGATAGTTTTGAGTCTATTGTAAAGAGATATAGTCTCCGCACTTGGGAAGGCTGGGATGTTAGCCCCACAGGATATATTACAAATCCTACTCCGATTACTGGGAATGCTCCTAGTACAGGCTTGAGTAGAATAAATAGTGCCAAAAGTTTACTTAAATACGCAAAATTACCTACAAGAGGTAAAATACGTTTTGTTCCTCGAAAATCTGATTTAAAAAATGGACAGCTTTTAAAGAAGAGAGATGGATTTGTAGATAAATTTGATAATATTTGGATAAAAGGTCCTTCTAGAACAAAAGGGCAACCTTTTGAATGGGATGTTCAGCTTTCACCAAAGGGAAGCAAGATGTTAAAACATTTATCACGAGATGGAAAACACTTAAATATTTCTTTAGATGGACGAGTTACACATTAAAAATATGATTTTATATCTAAATATTATTACTAATAAAAAAGTCAAAACACAAAATCTATTCTCTAATAGTAACTTTTTTAAGCAAAGTAAAACTCAAATACTTTCCGAAGAAGTATATTGGAAGGACAACCGAAAAAAGCGAATACAGATAGAGATGCAATCAAACCCAGCTCATTACATAGAGCTACTCAGTTTTTTACAAGATATATCGTTCTCTTGGCACTCTCAAGTTTATGTTGCTTCCAACCATGAAATAGCAATAGATTTGATATGTAGTGAAAATATAAAAATTACTTATGTAGATTGGATTGAAATTTCCATTAGGATGTAATTTTTGATTATTTCCGTGCGTTTCAATCTGTTGGGGCTTGTGCCGCTGGCGCAAAAACTCTTTGGTAAAAAGCAAAAAGCCCCCGAAGAAACCCAAACTTTCGTCCCTTCCACCAAAATATATTTGCAATTTTACGATACATTGCATATATTGCGA
>JAFIER010000071.1 GCA_020832465.1 Bernardetiaceae bacterium | reverse complement strand
CGATACTGAAAAAAAATCGCCCGCTTCGCGGGTAATAAACAATAAGACCCGAAAGGTTTTGGTCTTGAAATAGCCTTCTACATTTCGCTCACGCTACATTACGTTGGCTATTTCCCGACCAAAACCTCCTGAGCTTAAATGAGGTAGGAGTAAAACCAACAGCTAAACTACAGGGAGAGCAAACAAGCGGCAGCCGCCGCCGTTGCTACGGTCGTCGGGGAGGTTGTAGTCGCGGTTCGCCACACGGCAGTGGCCGGGGTTGTAGCGCCACGAGCCACCGCGCAGCAGGCGAAATTCAGCACGAGGATTATCTACCCAAGCCGAACCATCGCTGGGCGCACCTTCGTAGTTTGAGTGCCAATCGTCTTCGCACCATTCAAATACGTTTCCGCTCATATCATAAATGCCAAGCTGATTAGGCTTCTTCAAACCCACGACCTTTGTATTTAATTCTTTTATCTCAAACTCTTCTTGCTCACTATCGCTTTGTAACGCCTCAACAGTGAGATTTCCAGAGTACCAACCGACCTTATCAAGATCATCTCCGCCCGCATACTCGTAGCCATCTTTCCAATATACACCCCCTCGAGCGGCATACTCCCAAGCAGCCTCTGAAGGCAACTGAAAATCGACACCCGTTTTTCTTTTTAGCCAATCTGCATATTCTTTTGCATCGTGCCAAGAGATATGCACTACGGGTTTCCAAGCATCGAGCTCCTCATGAGGAATCCAGTTGTTATTCTCTCCTCTCAATCCGCGTCCACTATGCTTCCAACAACAACCGTTTGCCCATTTTTGTGTATATAAAATTATAACATCGTTTCGCTTTATTCCGACTGTTACAAGGCTACCGGGACAGGTTTTATCGTCTTCAGTGGGCACGGGCAGTTCAAAATCAGTTCTTAAGATTTGTTCTGCGAGTTTATAAGCTTTCAATATGGCTTTGTCTCCTTTTTCAGCTGTAGTTTCATAGCCTTCATCATCTATAAAAGTCCTAAACATGCCTAAAGTAAGGGGGTACTTGCCGATAGCAAAATCACCTACGCTCACCTTATGCACGGGTCGTTCAGCGAGCAGTGAAACTTCCTTGCCTTTATATGGGTCAGTAAAGGAATCTAAAGTATCTTGCCCCATTTCAAAGTATTTCTCTTTGGTGTGCGCTGTGCCTTTTACCCACCGCAGGAGCAGGGCGGCGCGTAGTATCCAGAGTACATTGATTTTTTTATCCTTCTGAAAAACTTTCTCAATGTGTGTGTCTTTGCAAATGGGATTGCCCTCTATATAAAATTCTTCAAAGTTAGAAGGCGCAGCCATATTTTCATTGGGCTTATCCAGAAAAGGCATCAAAGGGGCAAATTTTTGTTCGTAATAATCCGCTTTTCGCTCTTCGGGGGGGAGATTGCCGAGCTGCACCTCGATATGGTTATGAGAAATATCTACAGCTTTGAGATTCCAGACTTCGAAATACTGAATCCAATCTGTCTTTTGGAGTTTAATACGTGAAAAATCGAGCCGTTCTATTTTGTCGCTTTTTAGATACTTTTTAAGTACGCTATTGGTAGCACAAGCCTGCTCGAGTATAGCAGCCAAATCATAAGCATAAAGTTTGGCAATTTTTAGGTAAGTGTTTTTGTCGTTATCCTCGAGGAGTGCTTTTGTGGCTAACTCACAC
Organism: Bernardetiaceae bacterium; assembly: GCA_020832465.1. Taxonomy (GTDB): domain Bacteria; phylum Bacteroidota; class Bacteroidia; order Cytophagales; family Bernardetiaceae; genus JAFIER01. Next base: position 2,464 of record JAFIER010000071.1, on the reverse strand, counting down.
AAAAACTGCTGCTCCCAGCCTTTAATATTTTTTAGCTCGGGGAGTGTATCAAACTTCTTGTCTTGCCATTCTTTTACTTTGTTATAGGTATCAAATAGTGGGTTAATGAGCCATTTTTTGTCTTCATCAGTTTCAGATGTTTCTACAGTCCATTCGTATAGCTTTTCAACTACATTGTATGCGTAATGTATATAATCAGTAATTTTTTTACTCTTATTAACAGCCAATAAATAAGCCAGTACTTGTAAACGATAACTATCTATGTCTATAAGCAACTGTGTAGCTTCTGGTGCAATCCCCTGCTTCTTGAAGTATTTCTCGAGTTTGAAATCCTCTAATTGTTTTTGATTTGTTATCCCAAAATACTCGATGTAGTAACGTTGTTTGAGTAGTTCCTTTACCCCTACTTTTTCAGATGCAAATTTTTCAAACTCCTCTTCTGCCATTCTAACAAGAAATAATGCCTCTGATAAAAAGTACTCATAAAACTCCTGATGGGCAAAATCATAGTACTCGCTAACTTTCTTCTGTTTTACGATCCCCCCCTTATATTCTGTTTGCTCATAAACGGTAAAAAACGAGTTATCTAAAATGTTATTACTACTAAACTTTGCCCAAGACCTCAAATCACTTGCCGTAAATTTAGCATCTTGATTTTTACACTTTCTAATAGCCACTTGCATGGCTTCTTCTTTGAGTTTTTCTTTCCACATTTCTTCTTCTTTCTCATCCAGACTTATGTCTTCTCTTTTTATTGCCCTCCGTATCCAGCCTTTTATTAGTTGGTCATAGAGTTGAGTACGCAACGCTATATTTACATCTTTTCCTACTTCTGCAATATAAGTTAGCGTTTTAAGATGTAAGGGTCTTCCAAAAAGTACGGTATTAGAAAGTGCAATTTGTTTATAGTTATTGCGAAATTCAGATGCGACTGTTTTTTCAATAAAAGTCTTTATGCCTATCTCGCTGAGCTTTTGTACCTTTATTTTTAAAACTTGAGTACTGATACCTTTAAACTTAGTTCGAATATTTTTTTCTGACTCCCAAAACTGCGGACGGCAAGAAATATATGCTTTATGATACCGATTTAAGCGCTTTAAAATACGCTCAAACCGATTATTTCGGTCCATGACTTTTTTTAACTGTCTTGCTTTTGTATCTTCATCAAAAGCGTCCAGAAAAACAATAGTGCGCTCTCGCTCCTTGTTATCAATATCTTCTGCTAATTTATCCAAATACTCATCCGTATATCTACCGCAACGAATAAAAACCAAATTGTAATTATTAAACTTTCGTTTGTTGAGTAAAGCTATAAAAGATTTTTGCATGTTTAAAGTCTTTCCCATACCAGCATCGGCAAGTAGTAAGGGGATTACACCTGATATTTTTACAAAGTACTCAGCCAAAATTTTGTAAATAGGATGCTTCATGACTTCATAATCACTAATCTCTTTATGACCTGTCAAATCGTAGTGCACAGCACTTCCCCCTTGTATCCTCAGCTCTTCTAAACAATCCTTATCTGTATATACGTCTTGGTAATACTTGATGCCTTTTTTTAGCTCATCGAGACTAACCTGACTGCCATCCGTAAGCATCTCTAAGTTTGAAAAATTTTCTTTATTAAAGCAATGGAAATACTGCTTCCAAGTTTTTTTACGTCCCGCACGAACTATTTTAAGTGTAATATCTGGCACAATAACTTGCTCTTCGTCCACATTATCATCAAATAGTACCTGTTTTTCAGCTTCCTGACTTCGTACGTATAGCCCCCAGGTGAACAGATTAACATCAATTTTTTCTACACCTTTTTCTTGATTTTCGGGTTTCCAATAATAAATTTCTGGCTGCTCCTTATCAGAAATATCATAACGAGTTTTCAAATAATTAGTAGCATTTTGGTAGGCAGTGCCTATATTTTGCCCATCTACCAAGTTCTTATAAAACTCCACGGAAAAATCTTTGGCACGCTCATCATTGACTTCTTTTGTTGTGGTGATAACAGCTTCTATACCTGCCGCAAGTAATTTTGAAGTAATGGCATAGGTTTCACATCCGTTCAAAAACACCAGTTTTACCCCAGCTTCTTTATGTTCCCTAATGATAAACTGCGCTAAGCCCTCGAGGTAGGCTTTTTCTCCTCCCGCTTTCAGGTGCTCTCCGTTGGCGTGTCCGCTATAATGAAAAATTTTGATACGTCCTTTATAAGTACGAAAAATATCGCTCACATCAGGAGCCTCGATATGAGAAAGAAATTCGGTCTGAATGCGGTTTTGTGCATACAAAGGACGAATAATTTTCTTTACTTCTTTTGCCTCAAGGCTAAGATAGCATAGATAATCATCATTTTCATTAGCAAAAATGGCAAAAAGTACGGGTGGCAGTTGGTAACTCATAATTTTAAGGCGAGTTTAAAGTTTAGCAATTTCATTACGCCCTAAATTTAAACATTTTTTTGAAAAAA
>JAFIER010000009.1 GCA_020832465.1 Bernardetiaceae bacterium | reverse complement strand
CTGCTTGTTCAAAATCGTATGTATATATTCGCTATCCAGCCATAACATTTCTCAGCGCAATGTTATGAGAAGTAGTTGTGGTATGATTCAAAACTTATATCTTACCTGCGCCCTTACATCAGTGCGTCTGTTGCCCTCGATTAAATCTAACCCAGAACCAATAGTATCCTGCCGCAAATAATAAGTAAAAGCATATTTTATCCATATATCAATTGTTCTGGTGGGTCTGAACTGTATCATATAAAAATTGCGAAATCCTTCGCCGTTGAGTGCGGGTATAAAAAAGTAATAAAGCACGTCTCTCTCATAGACATACTGTCTATTTTCAAAGTCATCGGTTTGAAAAAGTGCAAATCTTGTACTTAATCTAAACTTATTAAAATCAAAATTTGCATCTTGTGCAATAGCATAGCCACGTGTAGTAACTCCCGCAATTTGATAACTACTAAACTGAAACCGAGATTGTAAAGAGATAATTCGCTCTGCCTGAAAGCTTGCTACCATTTGATAATTGCGCCTTCTATAAGGGATTACGCTATTCATAGGTTGTCCTTCGTCTGGTCTCCAGTTTCGTTCACGTACCTCTTCTCTCATTTGTGCAAACATACGCACCTTGCGCGAAGGTCTGTAAGTTACCCTCGCCAAATACTCATATCCAGCGGAGGGCGCATCTACCAAAAATCTGAGCCAGGGAAAAGAAAATCTATCAAAATAAGCACTAAAAATAAGCCTACGTGTAGGGCTATATTTTATACCCCAATAAATTCCATTTTCGTTGATAGGTCTCGTACCTTCGGCAAAAGGATTTCCATAAAAGCTATGAAAATTTCGGTCGTAACGTCTGAAAAGCAACGACATTTCGAGTTCTCTGGCCAAAGCAGCTATTAAGCCCCCAACCGCACCTATACCACCACTTTTAGAACGGGCAGCTTCACCAAAGAAGTTGATATTTCGCCAAGTGTGATTAAAGTGTAATCCAATATTGTAGTTTTCCGTTCCTCTAAATTCAAATTGATTGTATTTATTAGGATTGCGCTGTAGGGGCGTGCTATATCTACTTCCTATAAAAGTAAGTCCGATTTCGCTTCGGTTATTATCCGTATGCCACATAATATGTGCACCTGCATCGTGGCGTAAGAGTTGGTTTTTATTATTGATTTCGTTTTGAGTGCGGTGAAATCCCGTTGGTATAATAGAAGATGCAAATTCCTCAAATCCGTCTGCAAGTGTATCGAGTCTCTGTCTGATATTGGCATCTTCTCTGACCCGCGAGACAAAAGCGGTGATGTCTATATTTTTGTTTAGTTCGTAAGTGGCTGCCCCACCTCTCAAAAAGTTGGTTTCCAAGACCGAAGTATATGGACGAATACCCGTAGTGCTACGGCGCACGGTATTGATAGTTTCTCCGCCTTTTCCTACGGCAAAACCGCCAGCGAGTAATAAGCCTTGTCCGATTTGAATTTGATAATCTCCAATAGCAATGGATTTAAATTTTCCTTTGTTATAAAAAACGGCGTGTGCGGATATAAAATCCATACCATATCGGTAAGTATCGGGGTCCCAAATAATCTGCTCACCGGGGTCTTTTTCTACGGTAATTCCAAGGCTAAAATCATTGACGTGTGAAGTTCGAATGCGGGTATAAATTCCATCGGGCGAGCCCAAATAGCGACTTCTCTCTGCACCAGACGCGGTTGTATCGCCCTCTTGAATAAGGTATCCCCGTCTTGGCTCGAGCACACGGGAGTAGCGAGTCATGATATAACGATTTTTTTCTTCTACAATGCGCTTAAAAAGTGAGCGATTGTCTTCTGCAAAATCAGATTGCCTGACTTTGACAAAGTTTAATAATCTTTGAATCGTGATATAATCCCATTCAGGAATAGCTTGCAACTCGTATATAGATAGCAGTTTTCCGTGTTTTTCTCTGTAATCAAAAAAGCTATTTACTTGTCGCTTAGTCAAGATAAAAAGTTCTTGCAAATCATTTCTATCGGCTTTGTTAAGGTCTATGGGTTGCATAAAAAGCTGAAATAGCGATTCGTAAATATCTTCATAATTAAAATCTTCATCAGGTACAGGAAAAAGCTCTTGCACAAGCATATCAAACTCTTCCTCGAGGCTTCGTTTCGTACCTCTAAAAGTATCATCTTTTTTTCCGTGGTAGTCTTGCGCTTCCACTTTCTGTGCATAGCATAAGCCTGCGCCGATGAGCAAAGCGATAATTATTCGCCCTAAAAAACGCATTTTTAACTTCCCAAAGTAGTATCTATTTGACATAAGCAGTGCATTCGTTTTTCTCAGTATATGTTAAGAATGCCAAAAGTAAGATAAGTCTTTCGAAAGTCAAAAAAATCTATAATACCTTATTGTTAATTTGTCTGTAATAGTGGCAAAATCTTTAAAGTGAGGCGATTTCGCTCTGTAAATTTGCTTGTGCTTGTGTTTCCATTGTTTTGATAAAAGGTGCACTATGGTAAATATTTGTTCGCTCCGTAAAATGCAACAGTGCTTTTTTTCTGCCTTTTTTGTATAGGATTGTCGGCACTTTTTGGTACTCTTTACGGATTTTTTCTGTATAAGCGAGGTATTCCGTAGGTGGTGCAGCCAATATTTTCAAATCAAAATCGAGAAAAAACGCCAAATCTGCTTGATATTTTTTCATACTGTGGTTTTGTGTAGCGAGGATAAAAGTTTGCACTTCTTTAGCAATGTTTTCTTTTACGCCCGCCTCTTGTAGCCATTGATATGCAATATTTGCACTTTTTCGCTCATTGTCTTTTCGTGGAGGCGTATATACAATATCATGAAACCAAATTGCCATGTGCACAACAAAAGTGTCTTCTATATAATCTGCAAATTCCTCAGCACTGCGACGCATAGCCTCGATATGCTCGAAGTTGTGATAATGTCTTTTCGGATTTTCATAAGCCTGTTTGAGCATCGTCCAAGCCTGCATAATATGCGCATCGTCCGTAATATAGGGCGCACAATCTTGTTGCCAAATAGAAAATAGTTTTTCTTGCATTTTTTTGTTTTGTTTTAGTTCATCTACAATTGATACGGCTTTTTACCTCCCACGATTAAAATTGTGGGCTTTACTCGATTTACGTGCTGTCAGTTACTCTGGTTACAAGCGTCAGTCCTTGAGGGTTCAGCCCCCCCTAATCCTGTAAATCCTGCAATCCTGTCCTCATTACAACCGTCAAGGAGGTCTTCGACCGTCCTTGAGGGTTCAGCCCTTCTGAAATTCTTTGACAAAATCAATCAGTTCGGGAAAAAATTCATCAAATTCTTCTTTATAAGCTACTTCATACTGTTCCAAATTTTCTACGGCAATTGAGAGGTCTCCAGCGTATGGGCTTCGTTTTGAAATGCCATAAAGCGTTCTTTTGATGCCTTTGAATGTACTGTATCTCAAAAGCCAGTTGTCTCTTTTCATATAAGTCAGGACAAATCGGGCTTTATCAGTAAGGATTTTTTTGTTATCGTATAGTGTTTGATATACAAAATCGGCAAAATCGGGTAGGGATAACTCCTTTTCATAATTTTGCCATTCGTTAGCCAAAATATAATCATAAAAAATATCACTCAATACAGGCGCATATTTACCAAAGTCAGCATGCAGCCTTTGGTTGCTACGCCTTACTGTGGGGTGTGCATCAGTAAAAGTATCGATGGCACGATGCAAACGGATACCGTGCACTACAAGTGGTGAAAAGCCTTCCAAAGCCTTTTTTCCTTTGATAAAATCCCCCAAAAAGTTACCTATAATCAAACTTTGTTTTTTGTCTGAGAGGTAAAAATGCGCCAATAAATTCATTCGATATAAAAATAAAATGCTATGTTTGTATTCTAAATCAAGCAAAGGTAGTAATTTACTTGGCTTTTAGACAATACAACTATCAAAAAAATACTCAGTACTTATGTTTAGAAATAATTTATTTTATGCTACATTTTTGTTTGTAGCCCTATGCACTACGCAGAATCTTTATGCACAGGAGCGGGATTCGATACTGCTACATTATAAACATCAAATCTTAGAATCAGACATCAAAACGCATATTTTTGAGCTTGCATCTGATGCTTACGAAGGGCGTGAGACGGGCAAAGAAGGTCAGAAAAAAGCAGCCCGTTATATCAGTGCCTACTTTGCTCAACATGGACTTTCAGCCCCTCATATTGACAAAGAAAACCCTTACTACCAACCTTTTGAACTGGGCGAAGAAACTATGGAGGAAGCCTATTTTGAAGTGGGCGATAAGCGTTACGAATTTTTAAAAGATTTTATTAGTTTCTCGGGGCTTCCTAATGTCAATAAAGAGGTAGAGACCGTTTTTGTGGGTTTTGGATTGCATACAGATAGTTATTCGGATTACGAAAAGCTCGATGTAGAGGGCAAACTCGTTATAGCACTCTCTGGCGAGCCACAAAAAAAAGATATTTACCTTCTCAACGGTACTAACGAACGCTCAAAAGAGGCATCAAATCAAGCAAAAGCTAAAGTTGCTGAGGAGAAGGGTGCGGCTGGTTTTTTGATTTTTGATAAAAATGCGAGCCGCTTACAAAATATTATCAATCTTTATGGTAGTTATTTTGGAAGTTCTCAGTTGGGCTTTCCCAAAACAGAGGAGCAAGAAAATGAAATTTTTTTAGATGTATATATTAGCCTCGAGATGGCAGCAGCTATGCTTGGCAAGCGCGCGCAAGATTTGCAAAAAGAGGTAGATAAAATGAGCGAAAAGCTAAAACCAACGAGTCAAAACAAGGGTTTAGCCGTAAAGATTTATGCTGAAAAAAGTCGCAATCCGGTGATTACGGAAAATATCATAGCTTTTGTAGAAGGCACTGATAAAAAAGATGAAGTTGTCGTGATTACAGCCCATTACGACCACGTCGGCATTATAGATGGCGAAATTCATAACGGTGCTGATGACGATGCTTCTGGAACTGTAGCTTTGATGCAACTTGCCAAAGTATTTGCACAAGCCAAAGCCGATGGCAACGGGCCTCGCCGTACCGTAGCTTTTATCGCCATGACGGGCGAAGAAAAAGGCTTATTAGGTTCGGATTATTACAGTCGTAATCCCTATTTTCCACTTGAAAATACGGTTACAAATTTAAATATCGATATGATTGGGCGTTTAGACCCCATGCACGAAGATAACCCCGATTATGTATATATCATTGGCTCTTCGATGCTCTCGCAAGAGTTGCACGAAATTAGCGAAAGCATGACAAAGGCTTATTTTCCAGATTTTCAATTAGATTATCGCTATAATTCAAAAGACGACCCAAATCGTTTTTACTACCGCTCCGACCATTATAACTTTGCAAAGCACGATATTCCCGTTATCTTTTACTTTAATGGCGTACACGAAGACTACCATAAAGCCACAGATACAGCAGATAAAATCCACTTAGGAAAAATGGAAAAAATATCAAGAGTAATATTTACTACAGCATGGGAACTTGCCAACCGCGAGCAACGCCCAGCTTTAAATAAACCAAAAACAGAATAAAAAGACAAGAAATTGTCAAAACTCATCATTCCACAATACATTCTTGTATAGCAGAAATGACTTAAAGAGGTTGCTTAAAAATATTTCGTAACTACTCAGGTCTTGGAGACTCGGTTTGTGTTTGCTGGGGACACCAAACACGGCTATAATAGATATTCAGTTCCGAATCTTAGGAGGAGAGTTGTAGGAAGTTCCCCTCCTTTTCAAGGAGATTAAGGGGTGGTTGAAGGCTACCTCTAAGAGGTAGAATTTTATTTTAACATAGTTTTTTAAACAGCTTCAAAAATAAAAAGACAAGCCGCTCTATCGCTGCCTTGCTTTTATGAGCAAGGGAGAGGAAAGTCCGAGCAGCACAGTGTATCCTACTTCCTAACGGGAAGGCATGTGCTACTTTTTGAGTAGTGCATGACAGCAAGTGCCACAGAAAACAAACCGCCTGCTTCTTCGGAAGTCGGTAAGGGTGAAAAGGTGCGGTAAGAGCGCACCGATAGGCAAAGCAATTTGCTTAGGCAGGTAAACCTTAGGAGCTGAAAGTTCAAATAAGGCAGTGTTTGAGAGTTACACGCTCGAGCTGCTGGGTAGAACGATAGAACTTGCATGCGAATGCAAGCCTAGATAAATGATAGAGGCTTCTCCCCTGGAGATGTACAGAACTCGGCTTATAGGCTTGTCTTTTTTTTTATTTTTAAATTTTTATTTCCCTACTAAAAAAACTCCTAAATATTAGCGCTGCCTTTTCCTACGCTATTCCCCTGACCTATAGGCAATAGAGCGTACTAAAATCTATGCTATAGCTTTAAAGCATGGCAAAAGGTAATGATATTTACGCAGGCTATGTAGCTAATTTTCTTAACTTTATTTTGATATTTCAAAGTTTTATTACTTTATTTGCTTAAGTAAGTTTTTTGGCACTTTTTGTGTTGAAATAGCATGCAAACCTATCCCGTGGGAATAATTTAATGCACTTGCAAAATACTTTGAGTATTTATGCGTATTTTATACTATAAACTTCGCATTTTTAGGTACTAAAATATTTTGTAACCAATAAATATTAAATACCAAGTGATTTATTTTGAGTGTTTTTTTGCTCAATAGTACGGTTGTTTGGCTTTACAATGCCTGCCATCGGAAACAGATAGTAAAAAACATCAGCAACCATTTTCAATGTATATTATGAGATTTTATCTTTTTGTACTTCTATGCTTCTTATTTGCCGGTTGGAAAAATGTGGGATTAGTCTATGGGCAGACCATTCAAGGACAGGTATCAATCAATGACGGTGCAAGTTTTACCAACGAAGCTCAAGGACGTGTATTGCTCAAGCTCTATGCAACAGGCGCAGCTGAAATGCGTGTTAGCAATGATCCGAGTTTTGTTGGTGCGCGGTGGACGAGCTACTCTCCGAGGCGCGAACACCGTTTAGATGCACGTGAAGACGGTATCAAAACGGTTTATGTACAGTTTAGAGATGCCTCCGCTTCAGTCTATTCAGAAGTCGCCGTAGCGCAGATTGAGTTAGACCGCGTTCCTCCAGAAAATCCAACAATCATGGTAAACTACGGCAACAAGCGCACCAATCTGCCGGAGAATAAAGTGCCTATTGCTGTATCAGCCACTGATGCAAGAGAAATGCGCATCAGCACACGCTCCGATTTTTATCAAGGGCGTTGGTATCCGTATAGAGAAAATATTCCCGAGTATCCTATATCTACTTCTGATGGGGCTAAAATTATTTATGCCCAATTTAGAGATGCCGCCGGCAATATAAGCGAAACCGTAGCCGATACTATTTATGTAGATAGAAGCGCACCTACTGATAACAGTATCAAAATCAATGACGGACAGCGATATACCAACAACAGACAGGTTACGCTCAACCTACGCTCAAAAGGTGCTGACAAAGTATATATCCGAGGCTTACCCGAGCCCGTGCCCTACGCACCCGAGATTACTTATACGCTTCCTGATAGTCAAGGTTTGCAAGTCATTATGGCAGTGTTCATAGATGAGGTGGGCAATAAATCCCGTCCTGTGTATAGTGAAATTATTTTAGATATGACACCACCGCTGTCTCCTAAAATGGTTATTGACGGAAACAACAGATATACACGCAACCCTAGGACAAGAATACGTTTCTCTGCCATAGGTGCAAAAGAAATGAAAGTAGGCAATGAGTCAGATCTTAGCGATGCAAAATGGGAAAAGTACCAATACGTAATTTTATGGAAAATTAAAGAAGGCGATGGTCCTAAAACGGTATATGCACAATTTAGAGACGCTGCTGGAAACGAAACCGAAATTGTATCCGATGATATTATCTTAGACCAAACACCGCCAAAAAATCCTAAAATTACGCTTATTGCCAAAGAAGGCGAAGGCTTACAATATACAGGCAATCGCGATGCACTTGTCGATATAGAACTCGATGTCGAAGGCGATGCCAGATACATGATGCTCGCCCGCACAAACTCTTTTTATGACGGGCGTTGGGAATACTACCAAGACCAAGTAAAAAACTTTGACCTTGGAAAAGATTCAGAAGATGGTGTAAGAACCGTATATGTACGATTTAGAGACAAAGCGGGCAACCTCTCCGAAACAGCTAGCGCATCTATATACCTCGATAGAGAGCCACCCGTAGGTCAGAAAGTCATGATCAATAAAGATGATGAATATACCAACGACCCCGATGGTAATGTAACGCTATATCTCGATGCCAAAGGTGCAAGCGAAGTGCTCGTCGGTAATGATACACTTTTTAGAGATAGTGAGTGGTATAGCATGCGCCCTATGGTAAAATGGCAACTACCCGGCGAAGATGGTCTAAAACGCGTGGCGGTAAAATACCGCGATAAAGCAGGAAACGTCTCCGATGTAGTGTTTGATGAGATTATTTTAGATAGAAAACCGCCTTATGATTGCTATATTGCTATCAACCACGGCGATAGCATCACAAATAATCCTGATAGAGTCGTTGTTATCAACGTAAAAGCCAAAGATGCCTATCAAATGCAAATTGATAATACACCCCAGTTTAAGCACGCACCTTGGCAAAACTACGACGAAAAAAATATCAATTACAGACTGCCAGACCCTGATGGATACAAAACCGTATATGCCCGCTTTAGAGACAAAGCAGGTAATATCAGCGAAACCATTTCGGCAACGATCAAGCTCGACCGCACACCGCCTATCATTGGTAAAGTATTACTCAATGATGGAGACAACGGCACAAGATTCCAAAAAGTTAAGCTCGAGCTCGAAGCAAGAGGGGCAGTCAAAATGATGATTGCAAATAGTCATTTATTCAGAGATGCCCAATGGGAACCCTATAAAACCACAAGAGACTGGACCCTCGTCGATGAAGACGGTATCAAAATCGTATTTGTAAAGTTTAAAGATGAGGCTGGAAACGAATCCGAAGTCGCTTATGCACAAATAGGTCTCTTTAGGCAGCCACCTGAAAACGGTAAAATTATTGTCAATAAAGGCGAACTTTATGTCCGAAATATCAACAAATACGTAAATATATATTTGCAAAGCAAAGGGGCTACTAAAATGCGCATAAGCACCGACGACCCCGAGTTTAAAAATTCAGAATGGATTAAGTATCAGCCTTATTTCAATAATTATGTTATTCCAGGCGAAGACGGTGAAAAGACCATTTATGCACAATTTTCTGACGATGTAGGCAACCTCTCTGAACCTATATCTACCAAAGTTATTGTAGATAGACAGCCACCTTATAACGAAGAACTTTATATCAATGGTGGCGAGCCTTTTACAAACAAAAGGGAAGTTGAACTTATGATTATTGCCGAAGAAGCTGATGAGATGATCATTAGCCCTAGCCGTAGCTTTACAAACCCCGCTAAATGGGAACCCTATGCAGAAAGCAAAAAATGGGTACTCATAGGGCAAGATGGATACAAAACCGTATATATCAAATTTAGAGATAAGGCCGGAAACGAATCTTTTGTAACAAGTGCACAAATACTCTTAGATACGCAACCACCCGCACCTGGGCGAGTACTTGTCAATGGCGGTGAGACAATTATCAATGATAACAAAGTCAAACTCTACCTCAGTGCATCAGCAGATGCTAAATTTATGATGATTTCTAATAGCATCAAATTTGATGACGGGGCATATTGGCAAGAGTACAAAGACCGTATAGATTGGGTACTGCCTCCTGGTCATGGTTATAAGCGTATTTATATCAAATTTAAAGATTTGGTAGGCAACGAATCGCAACCCATATTTTGCGAAGTCAATTTGGAACAATAAAAAAATTCAAATTCAAAGCACAAATAAATTAGGGTGTACGTCAAGTTGGTAAATCGACTTAGGTAGTTTCAGAACTAACAGTTTTTCGAAAACTGTTAGTTCTTGATGCTTATGTTATTTCGGAGCTAATTTAGCAAAATTGTCATACACACATAAATTATAGCCTTTGGATTTTATGAAAAGAGTAGCCTGCTTCTAAAGCTACTCTTTTTTATTTGTACAAATTTCAATAACTTTGTCAAAGTTAGCAATTGCGCAAGGCTTTATCCTATCGCTTAGTTTGCTCTTTAGCCCAGAAATAATATTGCTCAAAGCAATGTTATTTCTGGGGGGGGGAAATGTATAGTAGTATGATACTGTTCTAAACATCAAGCACTAAGAACTTTCAAAAAACTATTAGTACTTGCAACAAGCTAAGGCAAAGCTTGACGTAAAGCCTTTATATAACGATTACATTTAACTTATAAATCAATTCTCACATGAAATTTGGAACAAAAGCGATTCACGCAGGTGTAGAGCCCGACCCTACCACAGGAGCTATCATGACTCCCATTTATCAAAGCACTACTTTTGCACAAGCCTCACCTGGCAAGCACAAAGGATATGAGTACGCACGTACGCAAAATCCGACGCGCAAACCCTTAGAAGCCGCACTTGCTGCGCTTGAAAATGCAAAATATGGCTTCGCTTTCGCCTCCGGAATGGCCGCTACGGATACCATTATCAAAATGCTCAGACCAGGCGATGAAGTCATTTGCGCTCAAGATATGTACGGCGGTACTTACCGTATTTTTACACGTCTTTTTAGTGAATTTGGTATAAAATTTCACTTTGTAGATACACGAGATGTTGCTAATGTCAAAGCTGTTTTGACTCCTAATACTAAACTTGTATGGCTCGAAACACCTACTAATCCGCTTCTCGAAATTTCTGACGTGCAGGCGATTTGCCAGGCATTAAAAAATGAAGATTTGATGGTAGTAGTAGATAATACTTTTGCTACACCTTATTTGCAAAACCCTTTAGACCTGGGTGCGCATTTAGTAACCCACTCAAGTACGAAATATTTAGGTGGACATTCTGACGTAGTTGGCGGTGCCATTATGTGTAACGATAGCAAACTTGCAGAAAAACTTCATTTTTTACAAAATTCTTGCGGCGCTGTGCCCGCACCTTTAGACTGTTTTCTCTTGCTCCGCAGTATCAAAACATTGCATTTACGCATGGAGGCGCACAATAAAAATGCAGCTATTGTAGCCAAATTTTTAGAAACGATTCCTTCGGTTGCCAAAGTTATCTATCCAGGACTCGAGTCGCACAACGGACATGAACTTGCTAAAAAACAAATGCGAGGTTTTGGTGGTATGGTTTCTTTTATTTTAAAAGATGACAGCGAAGAGGCTGCTTTTAGATGTTTGGAAAAAGTAAAAGTATTTACTTTAGCAGAGTCCTTAGGCGGCGTTGAATCCTTAGCCTGCCATCCTGGCACAATGACACACGCAAGCATACCTGTTGAGCGTCGCTTAGAAATCGGCATCCGCCCTTCACTCATTAGATTAAGCGTAGGCGTAGAAGATGTAGAAGACCTTACGGCTGATTTAGCACAAGCTTTGCGCTAAACAATATGAGACTATTCGTAGCTTTGATAAAGCATATCACTTTGTTAAAGCTACGGATTCTTATGCTATTATTTTGCTGCTATCCAAAAGTGGAATAGCTTTTAAAAACTCATTTAAAGACTCTTCGGCATCGAGCTTGAGTTTTTTTCTTATACGCATGCGCGTGCCCTCAACAGTTTTTATAGAACGATTCGTAATATCAGCAATTTCTTTAGTGGACATATTCATACGTGCATAAACGCATATTTTCAAATCATTATGGGTAAGTTTGGGATTGATTTGTTTTAGATTTTCAAAAAAATGCTTATTTACTTCCTCAAATTTCGTAGAGGTTACATATACCTCCTCCTCGACGGTAATAATTCTGTCTAATTTTTTAATCAATGTACTCGCATTGTTTACCTCACGTAAATCTTGCTTTAAGGCTTGTAAAGCTTCATTTCTTCTAAGTGTACTGATAATAGAAGCGTTGAGTTCTATTTCTTTTATTTCTAACTGTCTTTCGAGTTCTGCCTTTCTAATCTCGGTTTTTTGTTTTAGCGTTTTCATTTTTTCATTTTCGAGTTGTTGCAATTGAATAGCTTGCTGATAGTTTAGCTTTTCGAGATTGAGTTTTTCGTTATTCATATTTTTAATTTCGAGTTCTTTTTTTGTATTGGCAAAAGCTAAATCCACTTTTTGTTTTTGCTCTTTTTGCATTTTAATTTTTTGCTTTACCGAATATAGAATAGCGACAATAATCAGTATAATAGCCACTACTGTAATAACCCAATAAGCATTTTTTACACGTTCTTTTTCTACTTCTGCTTCCAAAAGTTTAATTTTGATTCTATCTTCTTTTGATTTAAACTCCTTCTCGAGTGCAATAGCTTGCTCTTTTTGATTGATAGCATTGAGCGAATCTTTCATATCTATAGCTTTTTTTAGATAATTTGCTTCCTGCTCATAACGCTTGAGTTTGTTGTAATAATTAGCATAACTAATATAGCTGTTATAATGCGTATTAGGAGCATTTACCTTTGATAGATAATATTGGCTAAGACTAAGGATACTATCAGCCTTATCAATTTGATTCATATCTGCGTAAGTAGAAGCCAAATTGTTATATGTTTTGACAAGCGCTATATAATCCTGTTTTTTAAGGTTTAGGTCAATAGATTTTTGAGAGTATATAATGGCTTTTTCAAGGCGGTTTTGACTTTTGTAAATAATAGCAAGGTTATTATAAATAGCAATTTCATAAAGGTCTGTCTCTGTAATATTTTTTTTGATATAGGCTATAATACTTTTATACGCATTTTCAGCCCCTTCTAAGTCTTTATTTTGCATCATATTACTTGCTAATATCATTTTTGCATTTATAAAGAGCTCCTTTGATTCTATTTTTTCGGCTAACTCAAGCTGCTTTTGTGCAGCCTCATTAGATTCTGTAATTTTTTGCAAATTTTTCAATACAATAGCAAGTTGCTCATAGCTCTCGGCAAGCCCTTTATCATCACCTTCTTTTTCAAACAAATCAATAGCTTCATAAATTAAGCGCACACTTTCGATGTAATCGCCCTGTATCGTATTGATAAAAGCAAGGTTTAGTTTTGATTTGCCTATCCAATCTTTTGCACCTACTTCCTTAGCAATAGCTTCAATGCGCTCATTGAGACGCAAACAAGAATCTATATCACTAAGATACAATGTATTCATCATAGAATCTAAGGCTACCATTTGTGCACTTGGTGTTTGTGCTTGTATATTTGGAAGCAATAATAGACAAAAAAGCAATAAAAAAACAATAAAACGGGCTATTGTAGGCATAAAATACTTATTGTTAGATGTTTTAACTGCTGCAAATATAAGCAAAATCTTTGATAGAACATGTATTTGAGGGTTAGTAAAGGGTATGTTTAAGGGGTTGTTAAGGGGTGCTTGAGCATACAAGTTTGAGCAAACTCCGTTAGATTTGTGTAATTAAAATTGCTGAAAAACAATCCATTTTATTTTTAGACAAATTATTCTAACCCCAATATTTTATGATACGATACTATACTCAGATGCTTATAGTACTGCTTACTTCACTCTTACTTGCCGCAGAAGTAAGTGCCCAAGTTATATATGTAAAGCCAACGCCAACAGGTAGCGGTAGTGGTAACTCTTGGGCAAATGCTACAACACTTCATAGTGCGCTCGCAAGCGCAAATGTAGGCGACCAGATATGGCTCATGCAAGGGACATATAAACCTCACGCTTCTGACCGCATGATTTCTTTTGTGCTTAAAAACGGTGTAGCTTTGTATGGCGGTTTTCAAGGCAACGAAACTGCACTAAGCCAAAGAGATATAAAAGCCTACCCCACCATTATTTCAGGTGATTTATCTGATAACGATGACGTAGTTTTTACCAACCAAGATAGGGTATGGTTTACAAACAAAACCTATAACAACTATGCAGATAACACAAACAATCTTTTTAAAGGTACTAACCTTTCGCATAGCAACACAATTATAGACGGACTGCGCATACAAAGTGCTTATGCGCATGTTACGCCTACGGGTATCGGTTTTGCAACTAATAATGTAAATCATGCAAGTTTTCATACAGGTGGGGGCGCAATAGTAATTACGAACTCAAGCCTTACAGTACGCCACTGTACATTTTATGTAAATTATGGCTATGCCGCAAGCGGACGCTCAGCAGGTGGCGCAATTATGAGTCAGTCCGCTTCTTCTGATTTACTTCGCATAGAGTCTTGTCGCTTTTTATCTAACTCCGCCGAAGATGGCGGCGCAGTAGCAAGCTCTTCAGAAGTCATTATCAATAATACCGTTTTTTCGGGCAACCTCACAAATGCACGTTATTGGGTATATGACCATAGAGGGGCGGGCTTTTATCTTTTTGCACGTGATAATGCCGATAAAAGTTTGAATCTAAACAACTGTACATTTTATGGCAATTCTGCTAATCAAGGTTCTTGCTTCGCATCTGCTAATCATATCAATGCTACACAGTATTCGGCGACAGCCAATAACTGCATCTTTTGGGCTAATTATCATAGAGGAAATACATCAGGCACTGCCGCTTCTGAAAATAATCACGTCAATTTCAGAACAGTTTCAGATTTGCGCGGTACAATCAATATCAATCACTCCTTAGTAGAAACCTTTGGGGCAAACCTAAACCTATTTAAAAATTGGGGAAGCAATTCTTGGTCAGCAGTAATGGTTGCTAATTGGAATAACTGCATTTTTGAAGAACACCCTAAGTTTGTATTGCCTTATGGTTCGGATTTCTTAATCGGTACGCTTGATGATGATTTTAGAATTGTAGAGTGCTCACCCGCCAAAAATACAGGTAGCAATACTTTACTCCCAACAGGACTTACACAAGATATTGAAGGCAATCCCCGCATTGTCGGTGGTAGCGTAGATATGGGTGCACATGAACAAGATAATTCAGTACGCACTATAATTTATGTCAATCAAGATGCCACTGGTGCTGATGAAGGCACTTCTTGGACAAATGCCTACCGTGAAGCACGTGATGCCTTCTGGACTTCCTGTCCTAATACCGAAATTTGGATAGCTTCCGCAGGTGGCTACAAATATACACCCTACAACCTAAAAGAAAATGCCATTCCATTTACAAATGCTACGGCTTCAAGAGATTGGAATATGCTCGCTACTTGGTTTGCCTTGGATATTCCACTGCCAGTATCGCAGCGCATATCTTTTAATCTTTTTGAGGATAATGTAGGCGTATATGGCGGATTTGTTGGAAATGAAACCGCTAAAAGTAGTCGAGATTGGAATGCTAACCCTACAGTTTTGAGTGGAGATTTAGAAAATAATACGGGCGATAATTATGAAAATGCTATTTTTAACAGCTCTTCTGTTATTGCTATGCACAATCGCAATCAAATTATCATTGATGGGATTGTAGTGCGAGACGGACGCATGAATCATAGAGTAGGCAATTCTACCCGAAAAGGAGGTGGTGGCTTAATGGCTGATTCTACAACTAATTTAACAATACAAAACTGCCATTTTACACACAACTTATCACGTGAAAATGGTGCTGGCATACAGCTTAGAGTTTGCAATAATCTAACTATACAAGACAATACATTTACTTTTAACCGCAATTGGGCTAATTATCCCAATCCACTTGTATTTACTACAAGTTATAACAATGCAGGTGCTTCTATCCATACAATGCACGTTTTTGAATTAGAAATTCTGAACTGCGAATTTCAAGACAATCAAACCGCAGGACATGCGGCTGGAGTTTATATATGGAAAGACGATAATACGCACCCCACAGCCGTATATAATTTGCGCTTTGAAAATTGTAATTTTGAACGAAATTTGTCTATTGGTGGGAATGCCATTTACACGGAAGTGCAAAATGGAGTTGCAGGGCTGCCTCATTTGCTTACTATAAAAAACTGTGATTTTAATGATAACGGATTAGCACCCCTTACGCCTATCGGAAGTGCGGCTACAGGCACTACCTCGGCAGCTTATATTGGAGGGGCTGTCCGTGCAGTAGCTACTGGTGCAGTCATTACAAATAGCAATTTTAAAAATAATCATACCTTATCCCATGCTGCTGCCGTGCAAATTCAAACGGGCATGGGTACAAAGCAAATATTGATAGAAAATTGCCTATTTGAAAATAATGATAATATCTCCAACAACGAAGGGCAAGGTACGCTCCGAATAGAGGGTAATAGCGTTACAGATAACAGTTTTCTTACTATCAAAAACTCTGATTTTATAGGTAACGAAACAGGAAGAGGAGCAGCAGTAGCTACCTCTGGACGAATTGTTACACGTTGCTTTGAATCCAATTTTTCTAATAATCAAGCACTTATTACAGGTAGTGCAGGCGCAACAACAGCTTTTGGTGGTGCTTTCTTTGATATACCTTTTGTAGGTGGCTCGTACAGTCCTGGAATTGCAAATTTTTATCATTGTAATTTTACTGAAAACTACGCCTCCCATGAAGGCGGTGCTATATATGCCCTTGTAGATTCTGTTTTGAATTGTAACTTTATAGGCAACCGAACCGATACCACTTTAGCTACGGTATCGCAAGGACAGCGCGGGGGGGCTATAACCTGTCGCAACAATAACCAGAGTACGGACATGATTATCGTATATAACTCTAATTTCTACCACAACAAAAGTGGTTTTGTAGGAGGAGCTATCAATGCAACAAACCGAAAGTATGAGTTTAAAAACTGTGAATTTAAGCATAATCGAGTTTCAGGGCTCAATAGCACTACACCCAACGGCTGGGGAGGGGCTATTTATGTCAACCTAAACACAAACGCACAATACCTGCTCATCGAAGATTGCCTTTTCGAACACAATTTTGCTAATTTTAGCGGCGGTGCAGCCCATATCAACGGACAAGGGAATCTTGTAGAAATCAGGGATAGTGATTTCTTACATAACCGTGCAGAGGGTAACATCAATGCTAGGGGAGGAGCCATGTGGGCAAATAGTCCAGAGTGGGGAGGTGGTGCTAATTCTTATATTAGGAATTGCAACTTTTTTCATAATTATAGTTCTGGAGATGGTGGTGCTTTAAGCGAACGCATCATCTTGATAGAACAATGCACCTTTTGGGATAACTATGCTGCACAAGATGGTGGTGCAATTGCCGCACAATGGGGAGTACAATACCGAAACAATAAATTTCATGGCAATGAAGCAGGGCGAAACGGCGGCGCACTTATCGAAACAGCAAGGTGGCAGCAGGTAGCAGGAAATTTTCAAAATCTTATAGAAGTTTCTAACTCCGTATTTACAGGCAATAAAGCACAAAGAGGAGGTGCACTGCACGGTAATGCCCTTATGGGTTCATTCAATAACTCCTTCTCATTAAATGAAGCAACAATAGAAGCAGGAGCTATATTTAATGAAATAAGAGTAAGAAACTCTATTGTCTGGGGCAATAGCGCACCCACTAATCCCAATATAGGAAGCGCCGCTGATGTACAATACTCTAATGTAGAAGGTGGATATGCTGGCGTTTGTAACCTCAATGAAGACCCCTTATTCATAGACCCTTACCGCCCTGATGCCATCGCAGGTACTTTAGATGATAATCTAAGACTGCAAATCACACCTTGCAACCCCATGGGAGACCAAGGTAGCAACGACCTTATCCCACCCGCTCTAACCACTGACCTTGACAGCGAAGATAGAGTCTATGATATCCCTGCCATAGATAACCTTTGTACACCCGGCTTTACCGTAGATATGGGTGCCTATGAGTTACAAGAAGACCCCGCATTTACACTCCCAGCAGATATGTTTATTTGGAACGGTAGTGTAGATACAGACTGGTTCAAACCTCAAAATTGGAATTATACCGGCTGTGAAGCCGCCGGTATTCCAACTTGTGAAACCCGAGTATTGATACCCGATGCATGCCCAAATTATCCTATTATAGACAAAGAAGGTGCTATTTGTGATACAATTACCGTAGAAAATGGTGTATCAGCCCCCTCTCTATCTTTTGAACATGGATACAAACTCCAGCTTTGTGGTGATTTTTATCACAAAGGAACATTAGGAACTCCTAATGCGGGTATAGTTGAGTTTATGGGTACAAAAAAACAAAACTACGTTAGAGCTATAAGCGCAATGGGTGAGTTTAATGATGTCATTATCAATAATCAGTATATAGCACCAGGAGACCCCCATATTGACGAAATAAGTGATGCCTT
Organism: Bernardetiaceae bacterium; assembly: GCA_020832465.1. Taxonomy (GTDB): domain Bacteria; phylum Bacteroidota; class Bacteroidia; order Cytophagales; family Bernardetiaceae; genus JAFIER01. The sequence goes on along the minus strand of JAFIER010000009.1, from coordinate 978 downwards.
AGTATTGGTCAGTAACGAAGTGCCCGAACTTACAGGTGGTAAAAATATGATTTTAAGTGAAAGTGGGACGCTTTATTTTGAGCGTGGTAGAATACGAACCGAAGGCACGCTCGAAGTTGTAGTTAAAAACAGAAACTCGAATGCCGTACAAGGACATAATATCGACCGCTTTATCGAGGGCAGAATCAGACGATACTTAAACCCAACAGGTAGTTATGACCTCCCCGTAGGGCTCGAGCATACTGCTGTTGAAATCACCCCACCTAACATAACCGGTAGTACGAACATTGCCACACAAAGCATGTATTCTACAAACAATTCTTGGGAATCTAATCAGCCATGGCTCAGCGGAACAGGCTGGAATCCTTGGAATAATAATACAGGATATGCACAAATTGATTTGGGTGCAGTCAATACAAATATTAACGAGTTAGTGATTAGTGGCTGTCCTAACTGCGCTGCTTCAAGGCGTTATACAGATAGAGTGCGCTTACAATACAGCATTGATGGGGTCAGCTGGACAAATTATGGCACAGTCAATACTGGTTTTACTTCAAGCAGTGGCACTGGTAATGATGTCAATGTAGTGGCACTTACACCATTTGATGCACGTTATATTCGTTTGGATATTTCACCAAGTACGTGGTACTATCCTGGTTTTAGATACAATGTAAGTAATCAAGTCATTGTAACTACACCACCAGTTTTCGAGCAGGGCAAAGGCTACCAGTTAGCCAATATCAACTTTACAAGCGCAACGACGATTGACAATTTATTGGCGTATTTTAATGAATACGACGTAGTGCCAGGCGGTACGGGTCAGAGTGAGTGTGGTTATTTGTTTACTTGTGATGCTGCTGATAATGGTTTTTGGACAATCAATGCACACAATACAAGTGGCGATGTAGTAACTGGCGACGGTGTTTATTCAGCGACACTTTACAACCGATTGTATGGCAATATTTGCGGTTTGGCAGC